>DASUSU010000001.1:0-11021 GCA_036374915.1 Acidimicrobiia bacterium
GTCGCGGTGCTCGATCCTCCCGTCGGCATGGATCGCGAACCGACCTTCGTTGCGGGCGTGTACCGGGTCCCTTTGCGACCAGGGCCAGCCGAACTGGGTGCGGTGATAGTCCTCGACCGCCTGGCGCAGTTCCTCGGCCGAGTTCATCACGAACGGGCCCAGCTGGAACTGCGGTCCCAACCGATCGTTGCTGGCCGGGCACAAGTCGACGTGATGGACGGTCAAGATAAACGAGTCGAGCCCATGCCAGGGAAAGCCGAGCTCGACCAAATCGATCGCGGGTTCGGTGATGGTCTTCATGGTGTGACCGGCATGCTACGGACGCTCGGGCCTTTCGTTCGGCGGGTCCCTGTCGGAAGCCGTTGTATCTGGGCCTTTCGCCCCTGACAGACGCCTCTAACCTCCGTCATCGTCACGGGTGACTTTGACGAGGTGATGATGTATCGGTTCCGGATCTGGCGTGCAAGGCGCGCGCTCATCGTGTCCGTTCTGACCACCTTGGTGGTCGCGTTCATGGCCGGGAGTGTCGAGGCGACCCATGCAGCCGTCCCCGAGGAGCGGGAGCGACTGGTCTATGTGTCCAACGGGGGAACGCCCGAACAGGCTTCGATATGGGTCGCCGATCCCGATGGAGGCAATGCCAGGAATCTGACCGGCTCGCTCGGGATCCGCGCTTTCGACCCCAAGTGGTCATCTGATGGCTTCAGCATCGCCTTCACCTCCGACGGTGAGATCTGGTCCATGAATCCCGACGGGTCCGCTGCCCGGTATCTGACAGGGAGGCCAAATCGAACCGCCTTCTTCCCGGAGTGGTCCCCCGACGGATCGATGATCGCCTTCAGGTCGTTGGAGGCGCTCTGGGTGGTGGATCGTGACGGCGGGAATGCCCGCCGCTTGGTCGACTACTTCTATCTGGAGCCGGTGTGGTCACCGGATGGGTCCCGGATCGCATACGAGGTGCAGACGGGGATGGTCACGATGGACATTTGGACGGTGGACGTGGACACCGCCGCCAGGAGCAATCTCACCAGTGGCGCGAACTCCTTCCACTCCGAGCCGGCCTGGTCCCCTGACGGGTCGCGGATCGTCTTCTCCTCCGATCGCGACGGTCAATCCGGGCTGTGGGTCATCGATGCGGGGGGAGGACAGCCGGTGAAGCTGGCCGGGGGTTCGGGCGTGAGACGGATGATGTACCCGGCGTGGTCCCCGGACGGGGAGCGGATCGCCTTCGTCTCCGACGACGACTTGTGGGTGATCGGCGCGGACGGAGCCGGGGCAGTGAGGCTCACCGATACGCCTGACATGGCGGAGCGACTGCCGGCGTGGTCGCCGGATGGCTCGAGGGTCGCTTTCGACGCCGGGTCGGATGTCTGGGTGGTGGAAGTGGACACCGGCTTGCTGACCAACGTGAGCAATTCCTTCCCATCAGCGGAGTGGGCGCCCTCCTGGCGTCCCCTCTCGCCGCCACTCGGCTTGGTCGACACGGTGACCGGGGTGTGGCATCTCCGCTCCTGGGGCGAGGAGACGCAGTTCTACTTTGGCAATCCAGGTGACGATCCCTTCGTGGGGGACTGGGACTGTGACGGGGTCGAGACCCCCGGCCTCTTCCGGACCTCGGATGCGTTCGTCTATTTGCGCAACTCCAATACCCAGGGTGTCGCCGACATCCGGTTCTTCTTCGGCAACCCCGGCGATCTGCCGCTGGCGGGCGACTTCGATGGGGACGGCTGCGACACGGTCTCGATCTATCGGCCGTCGGAGCAGCGGTTCTACATCATCGACGAGCTCGGCAGCAACGAGGGCGGCCTCGGTACGGCCGAAGTCTCCTTTGTGTTCGGGGACCCGGGAGACCAGCCCGTGGTGGGCGATTGGGATGGAGACGGAGGCGACGAGATCGGTCTCTACCGGGAGTCGACGGGGTTCTTCTACTACCGCGACTCCCTATCCGCCGGTGTGGCAGACGGTCAGTTCTACTTCGGTGACCCCGGTGACCGGATCGTGTCCGGCGACTGGGGGATCGAAGATGGAGTCGAGACGCCCGGTCTGTTCCGACCCGGCAACACCATGTTCTACCTCCGTCACACCCTCAGTCAGGGGGTCGCCGACGGGCAGACACCATGGCCCGGCTCCGGTCCCCGGTGGGTGCCGATCGCGGGTGACTTCGGTCTCTGAGCCCGGTTCTCCCGCTGGCTGTCGCCGCTACGACCGATCTGATCGAGGTTCCGAGACGAAGCTGCGAGCGTCGCTGAAACCGCGCCGCCCGCCCGGCATGGGCCCTAGCGGCTCTCCAGCGCCTCGATCAGCTTGGGAAGCACCTTGTGAACATCTCCGACCACCCCGAGGTCGGCTATCGAGAAGATAGGGGCGTCGGGGTCCTTGTTGATCGCGATGATCGTCTTGGAGTCCTTCATCCCGACCAGATGCTGCATCGCTCCCGAGATCCCGACCGCGATGTACACATCGGGTTTGACCGTCTTGCCGGTCTGACCCACCTGCTTGGCGTAGGGCACCCACCCGGCGTCGACGATGGCTCGGGTGGCGCCTGTCGCCGCCTTGAGCTGCTTGCCCAGACGCTCGATCATCTGGTATGCCTCGGCAGAGCCGAGGCCGCGTCCTCCGGACACCACGACTGCGGCGTCGCCGAGTTGAGGCCCTTCCCGCTCCTCGATGTGAGAACCGGTGATTCGCCCTTCGGCGGGGTCGGCATCGGGCAATTGGAGCGGCTCGACCTGGGGAGCGGTGCCGCCGACCCCCTCGGCCACGAACGACTTGGGTCGGACGAGCACGATGAACGGCCCGACATCGGTGCTCGCAGTGGCGATCTGGGTGCCGCCCAGGATCTCGTGCTCGGTCTCGACACCGTCCGCGGTGAGCCGGACGTCGCTGGCGTTGGAGAGGACGCCGACCCCGAGGCGAGCCGCCAGTCTCCCGGCGATGTCCCGGTCGTTATAGGCCTGACCCATCAGGATCAGGTCGGGCGAGTCGACTCCGGCCCGTTCCGCCAGGGCGGCGGCCACCGGGGCGGATGGCAGCCGGTCACCGGCGTCGGCATGCAGCACTCTGGTTGCCCCGTGATCGCCCAGGGCGGCGAACACCGCTTCGGAGCCCGGACCGAGCAGGATCGCGGTCACCTCGCCGAGCTGGCGCGCCTTGGCCAGCAACTCGAGGCCGAGAGCCGTCGGCCGCCCCTCCTCCTGCTCGACGAACACCCATATCGAGGCCATCAAATCACCTTCCGCTGCTCGAGCAAGGAGACGATGGCGAGATGGGCCTCGCCCTCGTCCTCGATCTTCTCACCGGAGCTGCGCTCGGGGGCGTCAACGATCGAGGACACCGTCTGCCCCGGCCCGGGCTCTGCGCCCAGGTCACTCATCGACATGGTCTCCACCGGCTTCTTCTTGGCATCCATGATCCCCTTGAACGTTGGGTAGCGGGGCTCGACGACCCCTGCGGTCACCGTCACCAGGGCAGGCAGGCGCGAGGTCACCACGTCGTATCCGGCCATGGTCTGGCGATGGATGGTGACCGAGCCGTCGCCGACCTCGACCTGGGTGGCATAGGTGAGGGCGGGGACCCCCAACAGCTCGGCGAGCATCTGGGGCACCACCCCCGAGTAGCCGTCGGTCGACTCGGTCCCGGCGATCACCAGGTCGAAGGGCTCGCGCCGTATCGCGGCCGAAAGCACCCGGGCCGTGGTCAACGCATCGGAGCCGCGCAGTGTGTCGTCCTCGACCAGGATCGCCTTGTCGGCCCCCATGGCCAGCGCCTGCCTGATCCCCTGCCCGTTCCCGGAGGGCCCCATGCTGACCAGGGTCACCGTGCCCTCCCCGGCCTGGGCGAGTTGCAGCCCCATCTCCACCCCGTAGCGATCGGTGTCGTCGAGGATCTGCTCGTCGGGCCGGATCAGCCAGTTGGTTCCCTCCTCCAGACGGTAGGGGGTGGCCGGGTCGGGAATCTGCTTGACGCAGACGACGACCTTCATTCGCTGTCACTCCTTTGTCGGCTCGGGTGTGGCGATGGTAACGAGACGGGGCAGTCTTGAGTAAACGCTCAAAAAGCGACCCGTCATGGGCCGGGATCGACGCGCTCCACGATCAATGGCTGAGGCTCCGCCGCGGCGTCTTCGATGGTCCAGGCCGAGGCCAGGGCCGTTTCCTGGGCCTGCCAGCGGGCGGTGTCGCTGTAGCGGGCCCTGGCCAGAGGTTGGCCGGATTGGACTCGATCGCCCACCTTCGCTTCGAGGGTGATCCCGACGCCGGGGTCGATGGTGTCCTCCTGACGCTCCCGTCCCGCGCCGAGTCGGGTGGCCACCACGCCGATGGTGAGGGCGTCGCACCGGGTGACGTATCCGTCACGAGGAGCGGTGATCACCGCTTCGTGGGGACAGACCGGCAGCAGGTCGGGGTTCTCGATGGCGGCAGGGTCCCCGCCCTGGGCCACGACCACGTCGGTCAGTTTCTGCAGGGCCTTGCCCGAGTCGATCGCCGCGGTGAGAGTGTCCCGCCCCCCTTCGATCCCGGCGAGATCCAGCATCATCTCCCCCAATGTCAGGGTCAACTCGACGACGTCATCGGGGCCTTCACCTCTGAGCACATCGATGGCTTCCTTCAACTCGTTGGCATTGCCCACCTCGCGTCCCAGCGGCTGGCCCATCCACGAGATCAGGGCGACCGTGTTCACCCCGGCGCGGGCACCGATGTCGACCATGGTCCGCGCCAGCTCCCGGGACCCTTCGAGATCCTTCATGAACGCGCCAGAGCCCGTCTTCACGTCGAGGACGAGACCGTCCAATCCTTCGGCGAGCTTCTTCGACATGATCGACGAGGCGATGAGGGGGAGCGAGGGGACGGTGCCGGTGGCGTCGCGCAGGGCGTAGAGCTTGCGGTCCGCCGGGACCAGCGCCTCGGTCTGGCCGGCCAGGACCAGACCATGTTCGGTGAGAATCCGACGGAACTCGTCCGACCCAAGTCGGGTGGTGAATCCGGGGACGCTCTCCAGCTTGTCCAGGGTCCCTCCGGTGTGGCCCAGGCCGCGACCCGACATCATGGGGACCACCACCCCGACCGAGGCGACCAGTGGCGCCAGCGGCAGCGAGATCTTGTCGCCGACTCCGCCGGTCGAGTGCTTGTCCACCTTGGCCGCGGTGATCCGGGACAGGTCGAGGACCTCCCCGGAGTGGAGCATGGCTTGGGTCCAGGAGGCCAGTTCTTCGGGGTTGAAACCCCGAATGAAGATCGCCATCGCCATCGCCGCCATCTGGTAGTCGGTGACGATGCCGTCGGTATAGGCGCGGATCAGCCACTCGATCGCCTCGGGTGTGAGTGAGCCTCCGTCTCTCTTGGTCTCGATCAGCTCTATCGCGGTGTACGCCATCGGCGCGACGTTATCCGGCCGGCCCCGGGCACCCGCGCCATCTCGCCTCCGCAGCCCGGCTCAGCCCCGCTCCACCGGGACACCGACCAGCGAGCCGTACTCGGTCCACGAGCCGTCGTAGTTCCTGACGTCGTCGTGACCGAGCAGCTCGTTGAGAACGAACCAGGTGTGCGAGGAACGCTCCCCGATCCGGCAGTATGCGATTATCTCCCCGCCGTCGACACCGGCGCCCTGGTAGAGCTCTCTCAGCTCCTCCGCCGATTTGAAGGTCCCGTCCTCATTGGCCGCCTTGGCCCAGGGGATGTTCTTTGCCCCGGGGATGTGCCCGGCGACGTAGGGCTGCTCCTGGGGGAGGTGATCGGGGGCGATCTTCTCGCCGCTGAACTCCTCCGGGGAGCGTACGTCGACCAGAGTGGCCGAGCCGAGGGACTCCAGGACGTGATCACGAAAGGCGCGGAGCTGGGGACGCTCGTGGCCGGTGATCGTGTACTGGGTCGGCGTGATCTCGGGTGTCCCCGATTCGAGCGGCAACGAGTCGACGTTCCACTTCTTCCGACCCCCGTCGAGCAGCTTGACGTTGTCGAAGCCGCGGTACTTGAGCAGCCAGTAGGCGTAGGCGGCGAACCAGTTGTTGTTGCCGCCGTAGAGCACCACGGTGGTGTCCGGACCGACCCCGGCGGCCGAGAGCAGAGCGGAGAGCCCTTCCTGGTCCAGGTAGTCGCGCCGCACCGGGTGATGGAGGTCGTCGGACCAACTCCACGCGATGGCGCCGGGGATGTGGTCCTTTTCGTAGACGGTGGCGTCCTCGTCCACCTCGACCACCCGGATGTTGGGGTCGCTCAGGTTTGCCACGAGCCAATCGGTGGTGACGAGGGCGTCGGGGTTTGCATAGGACATGTGTGCTTCGCTCCTTTGTGATCGGACATGGGTGAAGACGCCGGAATGGGGTTTCGCTCTCGGGCGGTGGCGTCGTTCAGGAGCGCAGACGGCGTGTGGCCTCGGCGCCCGGGCTACCCGCCCGAGAGCTCTCACAGAGACACGCACACATCGTCATGGCCGACACGGCGGGAAAGATATGCCCGGGACGGGGCAAAGTCAACGTGGTCGCGGCGCGTTCACCAGACGAGACCTTCGAACTCGGGGAGGCCCAGCGCCAGGTTCATGTTCTGGACCGCCTGGACCGCGGCCCCCTTGAGCAGGTTGTCCTCGGCGGCGACCACCACTGCATTGAGCCCGTCTGCGCTGGTCCGGAACCCACCGACGATCACACCGGGGTGTCCCGCCCCGTCCTTGAGCTCCGGGGTGCGGTCGACGACCTCGATCAAAGGCTCTTCGCCGTAACTGGCGTCGAACCGGGCCCTCATCTCGTCGTCGTCCATCGGCCGGGCGAGCGGGACGTGAGCGGTCACCAGGAGCCCGCGGAAAGCGGGATGGACATGAGGCATGAAGCGGACCTGGAGCCCGAGATGACGGGTTGCCTCCCGCTCGTGGTTGTGCCCGACCAACTGATAGGGCATCAGGTTGTCGGAGAGCCGATCGGGATCGTTGCGGGGACCGGGGGTGGAACCGGCGCCGGAGTAACCCGAGACTCCGAAGACGGCGGGCACGCCGGAGATGGCGTCGACCAGCGGGGCCAGGGCGATCTGGGTGGCGGTGGCATAGCAGCCAGGGTTGGCGATCCGGGTCGCCCCCCTCAGTTTCTCGCGAAACAGCTCGGGCAGCCCGTATTGCCAGGTGTCGTCGAAGCGGTGATCGGCCGAGATGTCGACGATCACGGTCTCCGCGGCGACGGTGTCGACGTATCCGTCGCCGGCGCCGTTCGGCAGGGCGAGGAACAGCGCATCGATGCCGGTGTCGGACAGGTCATCGGGCCCGATCGACTCGAACCGGACCTCGTCCTGACCCGGAATCGGTTGGCCCGCCAGCTCCCGGGAGCCGGCGAAGGCGAGGTCGAGCCGGGGATGGCCCAGGACGAGACGCACCAATTCGGCGCCGGTGTGCCCCCTGGCCCCGACCACCCCCACAAGATGCCGCTCACCCATCGTCGTCCCCGACGAAGGAAGCGGGCAGATCGGCGATCCGCTCCACCACCGCGGCGATCCGGTCGAAGTCGGTCTCGCCCTTCCAGAAGATGGTCCACGGTCCTCGCTTCACCGATCCGTCGGCCTCCTCCGCATAGAAGGAGTTGAAACCGTTATCGGTGCGGGAGCGCCAGTACAGAACCGGGTGGTCGGCGATCAGACAGGCCCACACGGTGCGGGCCAAGCCCTCGCCCCGCGCATCTTCGAGGATGGCGAACTTGTCCAGGTAGGCGAAGTCGCCGACACGGGCGACCAGGGCGCCGGCGCGCATGCTCTCGGAGAGGTAGGCCGTGTCCAGATCGAGACCCTGCCACCAGCCGTCGTGCAGTGTCCGGCCAAAAGCCTCCTCGACCAGTTTGACCACCTGGCCCTCGTCGATGACGCCCTTGTCCTTCTCGACGCCGATCAGCTCTCCCTTGCGCACCAACGTGCCCGAGCCACCGTGGGTGAACAGCTCTTTGACCAGACCCGACGGAGTTGTGATCGAGACCGACGTGGAGAGCGGCGAGTCGTCGAGCAGTCGCTTGATCTCGGCCAGCTTGAGCCTCATCCCGGAGTGGACCCAGTCCTGCGCCATCAGGCCCTCGTAGTCGGAGGCGAGGTTGATCGACTCGATGACACGGCCGTCCCCTCCGAGCAGGCCGCCCACGTCGGCGAGGAAGATGATCTTCATCGGCTGCACTGCGTGCACCAGGGCCCGCGTGGCCGCATCGGCGTTCATGTTCACGATCTGGCCCCCCGGGGCGACGCCGAGGCAGGTGAGGATGGGGATCGCCCCCGAGGCGACGATGGACCGGATCAGTGAGACATGGACCTCGGTCGGCTCGCCGACCAACCCGTACTTTTCCCGGTCCACGTAGTCGGCCTCGAAGACGCCGGCGGTCAGCCCGTGGGCGGAGACCCCCTGTGCCCGGATCGCCTCGACGAGGAGGATGTTCTGTTCGATGAAGGTGCTCCGGGCGGCGTCGAGCACCTCGGCATCGGTGACCCTGAGGCCATCGAGCTTGGTGGTCGCGATGTTCCGCTCTCTCAGTGCCGCGTCCAGTTGCGGCCCGCCACCGTGGATCACGATCGGGGTGAGACCCACGGTGTGGAGGAAGGCGAGGGCGGCTGCCGTCTCCTCGAGATGGTCGGCGAGGATCGAGCCCCCGATCTTGATCACCGCGAACCGGGAACGGTCGACCTGGGAGAACCGCTGCAGATAGGAGCGGATCTCCTTGCCGTCGCTCATGTTGGAGAGGAGGTGGACGATGGTCTGGCGCACGTCCCGGTTCGGGCTCGGCGTCTCTGCCTGGTTCATTGCCCCACCAGTCTGGTCATGATCGCCTTCTGCACGTGGAGACGGTTCTCCGCCTCGTCGTAGGCGATGCAACTCGGGCCGTCGAACACCTCGTCGGTCATGATCACGTTGCGTCGCATGGGGAGACAGTGCGAGACCAGGGCGTCGTTGCTCAGCGACATCTTCTCGGCGTCGACGATGAAGTGCCGGTACTCGTCGCGGATCGGCTTCTCCTCGTCCCAACGCCCGAAGAAGGGGATGGCGCCCCAGCTCTTCGCATAGACCACGTCGGCCCCGGCATAGGCCGCCGCGATGTCATGGGTGACGGTCAGGCTCTGCCCGTTGGCCTCGGCGTCACGGCCTGCGATCTCGAGATAGCGCTCGTCGAGGTTGAAGTCCTCCGTGGGGCAGAGCAGGGTCACATCCATCCCGAACTTGGCCGCGGCGACCAGCGCCGAGTTGGCCACGGCCGTGTTGAGCGGCTTGGGGTGATAACTCCAGGCGAGGAGGTACTTCTTGCCATGGAGAGGGCCCAGCCTCTCCTGGAGCGCCATGATGTGGGCCAGCTCCTGACATGGGTGGGTGATCGTCTCCATGTTGATCACCGGGACCTCGGCATGGGCGGCGAACGCCTGCAGGATGGTGTCCTTTCGGTCTTCCTGCCAGTCCTCGAACTTGGGGAACGCCCTAATCCCGATCAGGTCGCAGTAGCGGGAGAGCACCTTGGCCGCCTCCCTCACGTGCTCCTCGGCCTCGCCCAGCATCACCGCTCCGTCCTCGAACTCGAGCGGCCACATCCCGCCTGAGGGCGAGAGCACCACCGCGTGCCCACCGAGCTGGCGGGCCCCGACGTCGAAGGAGGTCCGGGTTCGCAGCGAGTTGTTGAGGAAGAGCAGGGCAATCGTCTTTCCCTGCAGGGCATCCCCGTAGGGGGAGGCCTTGAAGCCGCGGGCCTCGTCGACCATCGACTGGAGCTCCGCCGTGGTCCAGTCGAACGTGTTCAGGAAGTGCCGCATGAACAGCAGTTTGATTGGCGAAGAGGCCAAATCCAAGATGCGCCGGTGCTAGGAGGCGGCCTCGATGTCGAACCCTCCCTCGGCCCAGGCCACGATCCCCCCGGTCAGGCTGTGCGCCTGGCGGTACCCCAGGGAGTTGATGTAGAGGACACCGGGCAACGAGATGTTGCCCCGGGCGCAGACGGTGAGGACCGGGGTGTCGAGGTCGGCGGGGAGCAGGTCCTGGCGGTCGGGCAGCTCGAGCAGCGGGATGTTCACCGAGCCGGGTATGTGCCCTCTGGCGTACTCGTCCGGTTGGCGAACATCGACCACGAATGACCCTCCGCCCCGCCACGTCTCGTGGCCCGACTCGGCGTCGATGGTGAGGTGGGGGTTGTGCCGGGTGTGCTCGATGATGGCGTCGAAGAGCTCCTCTCGTCGGCTCTTGGCCCTGGGCATCACGGCGGGTCCGATCCCGTCGACGTGTCTCACCATCGACGAGGCGTACTTGAAGACGTTGTCGGGGAACATGATCACCACCAGGTTGCCGGGAGCATCGGGGACGGTGGCCAGGGCCCCGGCCAGGGCCATGCCCGAGCTGGGACCGGCCGGGATGCTCTCCTCCCGGTTGAGCCGCAGCGTCAGGGCATAGGCCTCCTCATTGGAGATCTCGACCATGTCGTCGTACTCGTCGGGGAGGAAGAACTCGGTCTGCTGCAGCTGACGGATGCTGCGCACTCCGGGGATGTCGTGGCCCTCGGCGGGGTGAACCCCGACCACCTGAATCTCGGGGCTCTGCTCCTTGAGGAAACGCCCGGTCCCGGTGATGGTGCCGCAGGTGCCCATGCCGGCCACGAAGTGGGTCACGGCACCGCCGGTCTGACGCCAGACCTCCGGCCCGGTGGTGCGGTAGTGGGCTTCGGGGTTGGACGGGTTCTTGTACTGGTTGAGCATGTGGAAGTCGGGCTTCTCCGCGATCTCCATCGCACGCGCGATCGCCCCTTCCGGGGCCCAGGGTGCGGGGCACAGGTCGTCTTCGAGCTCCTCGACCGTGGCTCCGAAGAAGCGGAGCATGGTCCGCTTCTCGACGGGGATGGCATGGGAGAGCGGAGTGGTCAGGCTGTAGCCGAGGGCGTTCCCGATCATGGCCAGGCCGAGGCCGGTGTTCCCCGAGGTCGGCTCGACCAGTTCCTCTTCCACCAGGTCGCCCTGTTCCCGGGCGCGCTCGACCATGTTGGAGGCGATCCGGTCCTTGACCGAGCCGAACGGGTTGTACCACTCCAGCTTGACGTA
>DASUSU010000002.1:0-20234 GCA_036374915.1 Acidimicrobiia bacterium
CGACCTCGAGAAACTCGGTGTGCTCTTCACCGACATGGACACCGCCCTGCGTGAGTACCCCGACATCGTCAAGGAGTACTTCGGGACGATCATCCCCCCCAACGACAACAAGTTCGCCGCGCTCAACTCCGCGGTCTGGTCGGGCGGGTCGTTCATATATGTGCCGCCCGGGGTCCATGTCGATCAGCCTCTACAGGCCTACTTCCGGATCAACTCCGAGAACATGGGCCAATTCGAGCGGACACTGATCATCGTCGACGAGGGTGCCTACGTTCACTACGTGGAAGGCTGCTCCGCACCGGTCTACACCACCGACTCGCTTCATGCGGCGGTGGTCGAGATCGTGGTCAAGGAGGGCGGGCGTTGCCGCTACACCACGATCCAGAACTGGTCGAACAACGTGTTCAACCTGGTGACCAAGCGCGCCGCCGCCTATCGGAACGCCACCATGGAGTGGGTCGACGGCAACCTGGGGTCACGTCTCACCATGAAGTACCCGGCGGTGTGGCTGATGGAGCCGGGAGCTCATGGCGAGGTGCTGTCGATCGCCTTCGCCGGCGAAGGCCAGCATCAGGATGCCGGGGCCAAGATCGTTCATGTCGCCCCCGACACCACCTCGACGATCATCTCCAAGTCGATCGCCAAGGGTGGGGGCCGCTCCGGATACCGAGGTCTGGTCCGGGTCGAGCCCGGCGCCGAGAACGCCAAGTCGTTCGTCCGATGCGACGCACTGATCCTCGACGACGCGAGCCGCTCCGACACCTACCCCTACATGGAGATCGAGGAGAACGATGCCGAGATCGGCCATGAGGCCACGGTCTCCAAGGTCGGCGAGGAACAGCTGTTCTACCTGATGTCCCGTGGGCTGACCGAGGAGCAGGCGACGTCGATGATCGTGGCCGGGTTCATCGAGCCGATAGTCAAAGAGCTCCCCATGGAGTATGCGGTCGAGATGAACCGCCTCATCGAGCTCAACATGGCCGAGGCGGGCGCGGTCGGCTGACGCCGCCGCACCCCGGTGCGGTCATGATCCACTCCCGCCGCGGCGGGCATCGAGTCTCTGGATCAATTCGTGCGCGGCCAGCTCGATCTCCTTGTGGTCCCATTGCGTGGCCCGGAACCGGCAGGCCATGAGACCGGATCGGTGGAGACGCCTGAAGTCGCCGAACACGAAGGCGTGCCGGGCCTTGGTCTCCTCGCCGGCGCCTTCGGTGAGACCCAGGTGCCATCGGGCATATGCCTCCCATCCATGCCGCTCCAGGTATGCGTTCTCGGCGGCGGCGTCGGGCTGGACATCGGACCATTCGCTGCGCACCACGTAGAGCCGTGACTCGATCAGCTCCTCAGCCCTGGCTACCGCCTCCTCGTTCACCCGATACCTGGCCATGATTCCCTCCGATGATGAGGCCCCGACGGTCGGTCGGGGCCTCATCGGTTGCGTTTCCCGCTTGGTCGTCGGTGTCGACCTCGTCCGGCAACACCTCTCCGTCGTCACCACTGTTGGCGACGAGGCGCACACCCGACGAATGAGGGCGATGGTGCATTTTCCGGACCGGTCTCTTACCCCCTGTGCTTTTCGACAAACCCGGATGAACCCGTCTCATTTATGCTGCTGCAGACCGTGAGCCCGGAGTCGCCGCATAAGTAACCTCCTCGGGTTGGGCGCGGTCGTCCTCCTCATCCTCCTCACCGGGTTCTTCGTGGCGGCTGAGTTCGCCATCGTCGCCGTCGACCGGAGCCTGGTGGAGCGAAAGGCGAAGGAAGGTGAGCGCCCGGCCAAGCGGATCCTCGCTTCGTTGCGCAATCTCTCCTTCGAGCTGTCGGGTGCCCAGCTCGGTATCACCGTCACATCCCTGATCGTCGGAGCCATAGCCGAGCCGACCGTGGCCCGTCTCATCGAGCCGCTGGTGTCGTCGCTCCCGCTGGTCACAGTGACCTCCGCCGCCGCGGTGTCCCTGACCATCGCATTCATCCTCGCCACCGGGGCGAGCATGGTGTTCGGCGAGTTGGTGCCCAAGAACCTGGCCATCGCCCGTCCCTACCGCTCCGCGGTCTGGTTCGGGATCCCGATGCAGATGATCAACCGGGTCTTGCGCCGGCTCATCCTCTTCCTCAACAACTCGGCGAACTGGACGGTCCGGCGACTCGGCATCGAGCCTCGGGAGGAGCTGGCCGGAGTGCGCTCGATGGAGGAGCTCGAGCTGATGATCCGCTCATCGGGTGAAGAAGGGCGACTGGACGACGACGAGCTCGAGCTGCTCACCCGGGCGATCACCTTCACCGAGAAGGTCGCCGCCGATGCCATGGTGCCCAGGGTGTCCATGGTCGGTCTCAGCCGTCACGACTCGATCGCCGAGCTGAGAAGGACCTCGGCCGCCACCGGTCATTCCCGGTTCCCCGTATATGGCGAAGACCTCGACGACATTGTCGGCGTGGTCCACGTCAAGGACTCGATCACGGTCCCCGAGTCGCGAATCCCGGTCACGCCGGTAGGTGAGATCGCCAAGCCCGCCCTTCAAGTTCCCGAGTCGAGCACGCTCGAGTACCTCCTGTCCGAGCTGCAGAAGGCGGGGCGGGGGATGGCGGTGGTGGTGGACGAGTACGGCGGCACCGCCGGCGTGGTGACGATCGAGGATCTGCTCGAGGAGATCTTCGGCGAGATCGAGGACGAGTACGACGTGGACGCGGTCGAGGCCACGGCCGAGGAGATCGATGTGCTCTCCGGCCTCCTCCATCGACACGAGGTCGAGGATCTCATCGGGTTCGAGTGGCCCGAGGGTCGCTACGAGACACTGGGCGGGTTCCTCATCTCTCGGCTCGGTCGGTTCCCTCAGATCGGTGAGACGATCCGGGCGGGCGAGATCTCCTTCGAAGTGCTGGCGATGGACGGGCACCGAGTCGACCAGGTTCGGGTCAGCCGGGGAGGAGAGCGACGGGGGGAGCCGACTTGAACTGGTCGGCGCTGCTCTGGATGATCTTGCTTCTGGTGGCCAACGGGTTCTTCGTCGCCGCCGAGTTCGCCTACATCACCGCCCGGCGCAACGTGCTGGAGCAGATGACTGGTCGCTCTGCCCTGATCGCCACCGGGCTGAACAGGGACCTGTCATTGAGCCTGGCCGCCGCCCAACTCGGGATCACCATGGCGTCGCTGCTCCTCGGCGCCGTGGCCGAGCCCGCCTTGGCCTCGCTTCTCGAGCCGGTGCTCGGCTATCTGCCGCTCTCCGATGCCGTGGTCCACGGCATCGCCTTGGCCATCGCCCTGCTGATCGTGGTCTTCCTCCACATGGTGGTGGGAGAGATGGCGCCGAAGAACATCGCCATCTCCGCTCCGGAGCGCTCCGCCCTGGCCATGGCTTTGCCGTTCCGGGGGTTCATCATCCTGTTTCGCCCCCTGATCTGGGCTCTCAACGCCAGCGCCAATGGCATCCTCCGTCTGTTCGGGGTGCCTCCCGCCGACTCCCTCGAGGTCGGCCACTCCGCCGAGGACCTGGCGGTCATCATCGCCACCGGGCGTCAGGAGGGCGTGATCGAGGACTTCGCCCACCGCCTGCTCACCGGGGCCATCATCTTCGGGGATCTCGACGCATCGGAGGTCATGGTGCCCCGCCCCGACGTGGAGGCCGCTTCCTCGATGGCCCCTGTCGCCGAGATTCAGCAACTGATGCGCGACACCGGTCACTCCAGAATCCCGCTCTACGGCGACGACCTCGACGACATCCGCGGCTTGGTCCACGTCAAGGATCTGATGGTCGACGACATCGATCCCGAAACGCCGCTCGACGAGGGCCTGATCCGCGAGGCTCTGGTGGTCCCGGAGACGGCGCCACTGCGCTCGGTCCTCACCGAGATGCGCCAGGGGCGGAGTCATCTTGCCGTGGTGGTGGACGAGCACGGGAGCACCGCGGGGATCATCACACTGGAGGACATCGCCGAGGAGTTGGTCGGGGAGATAGCCGACGAGCACGACCCTCGGGAGCAACGGGTCACGGTCGAGCAGGGTGGCCGGATCATCGCCTCGGGGACGGTCAGGCCCGACGAATTGTCCCGATACGGGGTGGTGCTTTCGACCGGGGACTACGAGACCATCGGCGGGCTTGTCATGGATCGGCTCGGCCGCGTCCCCCGGCGCGGCGACACGATCGAGGACCAGGGCTGGAGTCTCCGGGTCAGGAGCATCCTGGGACGCCGGGTCGGTGAGGTGGAGATCACGCCCTCCGAGGGAGGCGAATCGAGGCCCTGACGCGAAAGACGGGGCCCCGTGAAGGGCCCCGTCTCGTTGTCCGGATCGCGCTGATCAGGAAGTCCACTCCCGGAACTTGCGCTCGATCGCCTCGGCGGACTCGCCGGTCTTCTCCTTGACCCGACCGGCGAACTGCTCGAAGTTGCCGCGGGCCTGGTCCATGTCATCGTCGGTCAGATCGCCCCAGGTCTCCCGGATCTTGCCTTTGATCCGATCCCAAGTGCCCTCGTCCTGGAGACGGTCCTCCCAGTCTCTTCCTGTCTGCAGTTCCATCGAGATCCTCCTTTGGAAACCTCGCCCGAGCCTGTCCCGGGACAAGACTCTCTTTACCCGCGGGGAGGAAGGGTCAAACTCGGGATGAACGGCGACGCGGGAGCTAGTTGGAGCGCCCGACCACGTAGCCGAGGAGAATGCCCCCGGCCGCGGCCCACACCACCGAGAAGCCGTCACCCACCCAGGCATAGGCGGGGGCGCCGGCGATCCTCATGATGGTCGACCCGACGATGCCTCCGATGATTCCCATCAGGACCGCTCCGAAGAGACTGTCGGCGGATGCGATGAAGCCTCCGATCAGACCGGCCACGCCTCCCACGCCACCGACGATGGCCAGGGCTTCCCAGGTGGAGGCGTCTAGAAACATGGGGACAGACTAAGTCGCCGCATGGTTCGAGTCGATGATGAATCGGGTGCGTTCAGATCGAGACGACCTTCTCCTCGACCACTGCCGTGATGGGGAACTGAACCGACCGGCCCGCCATGCTGAACGGCTCGGTGAGCATCACGACGATGGTCGTGGGTCCCCGGGACACGACATGACCGGTGTAGGTGTGAAACCCCTCTTGATCTCGCGTGATGAAAGTGACGACCATGTTCGAAGTATCCGACCCTCGATATCGGCATTCGGTTTCACCAACAGTTGGGTCGACCGACCCATACTGGTACGGGATGGCGATGACTCCCGGTTTCTTCGCACCTGGCCTTGCCGATTTACCCGGCCGTTACCCGACCTTTCGTAGCTTTGGAGAGAAGTGCGCCTTCTAGTCGTCGAAGATGAGCCGGACCTGGCCAATGCCATCGCCCGCGGCCTCCGCCGCGACGGTCACGCGGTGGACACTGCGCTGACCGCGAGCGAGGCGGATCTCAAGCTCCGCACCGCCGGATACGACCTGGTGTGCCTCGACTGGACCCTTCCCGACGGCTCGGGGATCGCCCTTTGCCGCGACCTGGTTAGCGGCGAGCAGCCCACTCTCGAAGGAGAGAGACCCCGAATCCTCATGCTCACCGCGCGGGACGGGGTCGAGGATCGTGTCACCGGGCTCGACTCCGGGGCCGACGACTACCTGGTCAAGCCGTTCGCCTTCTCCGAGTTGTCGGCGAGAGTTCGGGCGTTGCTCCGGCGCGACGATCACACCGACCCGATCCTCGAGGTTGGCCCTCTGCGACTGGACCCGGCCCGGTTCACCGCGTCCCGCGATGGTCGGGCCCTGGAACTGACCGCCAAGGAGTTCTCCCTGCTCCACTACTTCATGGCCCACTCCGGTCATGTCCTCAGCCAGGAGCATCTCCTGGAACATGTCTGGGACGAGATGGCCGACCCGATGACCAACGTGGTGAGGGTCACCGTGAGCAACCTTCGCAAGAAGTTGGGGGAGCCACCGCTGATCGCGACCGTTCCCGGACGCGGGTACAGGCTGGGAGAATGATGCGCTCCATCCGCTTTCGGCTCTCGGTGCAGTACTCGGCCGTGGTGTTCGGGCTTGGCGCGGCACTGCTCGGCCTGGTCTATCTGGCCATTCGCCGCTATCTCCGGGCACAGACGATGACCACCTACGTCTGGACCGGCCGACCGGTGTTCCAGGACGGCACCCAGATCGGGGTGATTCCCAGCCTGGAAGCACAGGAGGTGAGGATGATCGAGTCGATCTACAACGAGATCGTCCTCAACGAGGTTGCCAAGTTCACCATCCTCGCCCTGGTCGCACTGTTCCTGCTCAGCCTGGTCGTGGGCTGGGTGATGTCCGGGCGTGTCCTCAGACCGGTCGAGGAGATCACCAACGTGGCGCGTGAGATCCAGGCCTCCGACCTGAGCCGTCGCATCGGGCTGACCGGCCCCGACGACGAGATCACCCGTCTCGCTTCGACCTTCGACGGGATGCTGGAACGGCTGGACCGCGCCTTCTCCAGTCAGAGGCGCTTCCTCGCCGACACCAGCCACGACCTGAGGACACCACTGGCCGTGATCCGCTCAAATGTCGAGGTGGTCGCCGACGACAGCGGCGCCACCGTGGCCGACTGGCAGGAGGTGGGTGGCATCGTCCGGCGCAACGTCGAGAAGATGTCGGAGATGATCGACGGGCTCCTGGCCACCGCCCGTCTGCAAACGGGAAAGGCACAGGCGGTGACCCTGAATCTCGCCGATATCGTGACCGCCAAGGCCGCCGAGTTCGGCAAGCCGCTGGGGGAGAAGGGGATCTCGCTGGAGACGGTTGCCTCGGCCGCTCTCGTCGAAGGTGCGCCGGTTTCGCTGGATCGGGCCTTCACCAACCTCCTCGACAACGCCATCGGGGTTTCCGCACCGGGGTCGACCATCCGAATCGGCGCAGGGACGGTCGGCGACTGGGTGTGGATGGCGGTGGCCGACCAGGGCCCGGGTCTCCCCGAGGAGCCCGAGGGGGGCCGAATCGGCCTGGGTCTCTCCATCGTCGAGCAGATAGCGGCCGGCCACGCCGGCGCCCTGGTCTCGTCCCCCGGGCCCGATGGCAAGGGCACGACGATGGTGATCTGGATCCCGACCGGCGGGGCCACTTCTCCACACCCCGGGTTGGTTCCCTTTACAGATACTTGAACTTCGGGTCTCTAGGTTGAGGATCAGGAGGTTTTGACCATGATCAACGAAGAGACGACACAGACCCCGACCTCTCCCGAAGCAGAAGGGGTGGCATCGGGGGTCGACCCCGATCCCGGCCAGGTCTCGGTCCTGACCGACAGCCCGGCAACCGCCGAGTTGCCGAGCGCGCCCGAGCCACCCGACGCAATCACCCCGACCGGTCCGCCCTCGCCGCCGCCGGCTGCCCCCCGCCCCCGGTTCTCGCCATGGCTGATCGGTCTGCTCGCCCTCTTGCTCGTCGTGGGCTCCTCTGCGGTGACCTACCTGGTCACCACCGGGGTGGGCCAGGATTCGCCCACCGCGCAGGATGAGACTGCCGCTACCCCCGAGCCATTGGTGCCTGGGGAGGAGCCGATCGCCGACGCGGCCGCGGCGATCATGCCTTCGGTGGTCCAGATCCAGACCGGCAGCGGTCTCGGATCCGGGGTCGGCTCAGGTGTGATCTACGACTCCGATGGGCTGATCCTCACCGCGGCGCACGTGGTCGGGAACAACGACACCGTCACGGTTCGTTTTGCAGACGGGGAGCAGGTCGAGGGAACCGTCCTCGGCGGCACGTCGGGGGCCGATGTCGCGGTGGTCCAGGTCGACCGCACCGGTCTGCCCGCAGCCGAGCTCGCCCTCGACGATGATCCGCAGGTCGGGCAATTGGCGGTCGCGGTCGGGAGCCCGTGGGGTCTCCAGGGCACGGTGACCGCCGGCATCATCTCCGCGGTGGATCAGGCGATCCCCTCCGGTGGCAGCGCCCGGGCGGTGCTCCAGACCGACGCCGCGATCAACCCCGGGAACTCGGGTGGGCCGCTGGTCGATCGTGACGGCCGGGTGCTCGGCATCAACGTCTCGATCTTCAGTCTCTCCGGAGCCAATGACGGGGTCGGCTTCGCCGTCCCTATCGATGTCGCTCACGACATCGCCGAGCGGGTGGTGGCCGGGGAGGAGATTCAGGGGGCTTTCCTCGGGGTCAGTCTCGATGTGGTCGATTCGGGCCGGGCCGGGGCGGTCATCGCAGAGGTGACTCCGGACAGCGCCGCCGACCAGGCCGGTCTCGAAGTCGACGACCTGGTCATCGAGATCGACGGGTCCCCGGTGCAGCGCCCGGCCGATCTGGCAGCCCAGGTGCAGACCCATCAGCCCGGTGACACGGTCGAGGTCGTCGTCGTACGCGACGGGGACGAATTGACGCTCGCGGTCACCCTCGGCGAACGGCCAGACGGCCAGTAGCAGGTTCCTCCCGGCGGGCCCGGCTATGCTGGCCGGGCCCGCCACTACCGGTGGGTGCCCCGGAGACAGCGAAGCCGGTTGGATCCCGGCGCTGTCCCGCAACTGTGAAGCCCCACTCCGTGGGGACGAGCCAGGTCGCCTGAATCTCCAGGGCCACGACGAAAGTCTCGGATGAAGACGGAAGCGTGGGCTCAGGGAAAGCCACCGGCCTCTTCATCCTCCGAATACGGAGGATGTTTTCGTATGAGAAGGATCTTGTTGATCCTCACGCTGCTGGCCGCGGCTGCGTGCGACACCACGGAGGGCCTCGACACCACGTCCTCGGGACCGACCGGGCCGACGTCGGCGAGCCCCGGCTTCCCGGTGACGGTCACTGCGGGCAACGGCGAAGTCACCATCGAGCAACGGCCGGTTCGGATCGTGTCGCTGGCGCCCACCCTGACCGAGGTGTTGTTCGCCATCGGCGCCGGGGACCAGGTTGTCGCCGTGGACGAGCTCTCCAACTACCCGGAAGATGCGCCGAGGACCGACCTCTCCGGATTCGAGCCGAACCTCGAGGCGGTGGCCGCCCTTGATCCCGACCTGGTGGTGGTCTCGGACGACTTCAACGACATCGTCTCGGCCCTCACCGCGGTGGGCATCCCGGTCATCCATCAACCGGCCGCGGCCAGCCTCGACGACACCTACGCCCAGATCGAGCAGCTGGGGGCAGCGACGGGAAATCCCGAGGCAGCCGCCGGGCTGGTGGCCTCGATGGCGAGCGAGATCGACGACCTGTCCGGCTCGGTGGAGGAGCGGGCCGATCCGCTCACCTACTACCACGAGCTCGACGGGTCCCTCTTCACCGTGACCTCGGAGACGTTCATCGGTGAGATATACGGTCTGGCCGGGCTGGAGAACATCGCCGACGCGGCCGAAGGCGCCGACACCCTCTACCCGCAGCTGTCGGCCGAATACATCATCGAGTCCGATCCGGACCTGATCTTCCTCGCCGACACCCAGTGCTGTGGCGAGTCGGCCGAGACCGTTGCCGCCCGACCCGGATGGGACCAGATCACCGCGGTGAGCAGCGGAGCAGTGTTCGCCCTCGACGACGACATCGCCTCTCGCTGGGGCCCCCGGGTCGTCGACCTCCTCGAGACCATCGTCGCAGCCACCGCCGAACTGGGCGAAGGGGGATGATCGAAGTGGGATACCACCCGGTCGTGGTCCCGAGGCCGACCCGAGTCGGGCCCCGGCGGGTGGTGGTCGTAGTGGCGGTGTTGCTGGTCAGTGCCCTGCTCGGAGTGATGGTCGGCGCGGTCGAGCTCTCCTTCGGTGCCGTCCTCGCCGAGCTCGCCGATCGCGTCCCCGGCATCGATGTCTCCTCGGGGCTCTCCGATCGGGAGGCTGCGATCCTGTGGGAGTTGCGCATCCCGAGAGTGGTTCTGGCCGGTCTGGTCGGAGGGATGCTGGCGATCTCCGGCGCCGCGTTCCAGGGGGTGTTCCGCAATCCGCTGGCGGACCCATACCTGCTCGGAGTCGCCGCCGGAGCCGGGCTCGGCGCCACCCTCGCCATCGCCTACCTGCCCGAACAGGCCGGTTGGCCGGTCAGCCCGTTGCCGTTGGCCGCGTTTGGCGGGGCGGTGCTCGGGGTGTCCGTCACCTATGTGCTGGGCCGCTCGGCGACCAGATCCTTCGCCGCGGCGACCCTGATCCTCGCCGGGGTGGCCGTCGCCGCCTTCCTCACCGCCACCCAGACCTTCATCCAACAGCAGAACACCGAGACGTTCCGTGAGGTATTCGCCTGGATCCTCGGCGCGCTGAGCACGGTCGGCTGGACGGAGGTGACGCTCATCCTGCCCTATGTTTTGGTCAGCGGCGCCGGTTTGCTCCTCTACCGCCGTCTCCTCGACGTGATGGCGGTGGGCGACGAGGAGGCCGACAGCGTCGGGGTGCGCTCGACCCGGGTGCGCCTGGCCGTGGTCGCGGCGGCCACCCTCGGCACCGCGGCGGCAGTGGCGGTCAGCGGTCTGATCGGCTTCGTCGGGATCATCGTGCCCCACGCCATCAGGCTCGTGATCGGGTCGAGCTACCGGCTCATCCTTCCCATGTCCCTGGGCCTCGGAGCCGCCTTCCTGATCCTGGCCGATCTCATCGCCCGATCCGTGCTGGCTCCGGCCGAGATCCCGATCGGCGTGGTCACCGCATTCTTCGGAGCCCCGTTCTTCCTGTTGGTGCTGTCCAGGGCGCGGAGGATGACATGAGCGATCTCGCCCTGAGCGGAGTGACTGTCGCCTACAACGGGCGGGTCGTCCTCGATCGGATCGAGATGCGGGTCCCTGCCCGTTCCTGGGTGGCGTTGATCGGGCCCAACGGAGCGGGGAAGACCACGCTGCTCCGGGCGGTGGCAGGCTTGGTCGGACACTCCGGCACGATCGAGATCGGGGGCCGGCCAACGGTTGGGATGACCCGTCGCCGTCTCTCCCAGCTGGTTGCCTTCCTCCCCCAGCGACCGGTCCTGCCCGAGGGAATGACCGTGTCCGACTATGTCTCGATCGGTCGCACCCCGTACATCCCCTACCTGGGTACCGAGTCCCCCGAGGACAGGGCGGTGGTGTGGGACGTCCTGGAACGGCTCGAGCTGGTCGGGCTGGCCGATCGCCAGGTTGAGTCGCTGTCCGGCGGCGAATCGCAGCGGGCGGTCCTGGCCCGGGCCCTGGCCCAAGGTTCCGAGATCCTGCTGCTCGACGAGCCCACCTCTGCCCTGGACGTCGGTCATCAGCAGCAGGTGCTGGAGTTGATCGACGTGTTGAGGGTGGAGCAGGGCTTGACCGTGCTCACCGCGCTCCACGATCTGACCCTGGCCGGTCAGTTCGCCTCACATCTCGTCCTGCTCGACAAAGGGGTGGTGGTGAGCGAGGGTCGGGCCCGGGAGGTGCTCACCGAGGAGCGGATCGAACAGCACTACGCCGCCACCGTCCGGGTCGTCGACGATGCAGGCGCCGGGCTCACGGTGATCCCGATGAGGGCGGGAGTGCTCCGACGCGAAGTTCCGGTTCCCCATGAGTGAGAGCCGGCCACCATGGCACTGACACTCCTGCTCGGCGGGGCGCGAAGCGGCAAGTCCAGATTGGCCGAAGGCCTGACCGGCCCCGGCCCCGGGATGGTGACCCTGATTGCGACCGCCGAGGGGCGAGACGACGAGATGCGGGACCGGATTCTCCAGCACCAGCGGTCGCGTCCGGATCACTGGCGGGTGCTGGAGGAGCCGATCGAGCTGGAGACGGCCCTCGAAGCTGCCGACGACGACAGCTCGGTCATCGTCGACTGCCTCACTTTGTGGGTCTCCAATCTGATCGAGCTCGGACTGGATGACGCCGAGATCGAGGACAGGGCGCGCCGCGCCGCCGCGGTGGCCGGCGCGAGGCGACCCACCACGGTCGTGGTGAGCAACGAGGTCGGTTCGGGCATCGTCCCCTTGAACGAGTTGGCGCGTCGCTACCGTGACCTGCTCGGTCGGGTCAACGCCCTCTGGGCCGATGCGGCCGATCGGGTGCTCCTGGCCGTGGCCGGGGGAGTGGTCCCCGTGATGCCGGCCGCGGCATTCTGGGAGGCTGCGGATGATTGACATCGCTGCGGCACTGCCAAGCCCCATGCCGAACCCCGATCCCGATGCGGCTGCGGCTGTGAGGGAGAGAGCGGCCAACGTCCTGCGTCCCCTCGGCGCCCTGTCCCGACTGGACGATATCGCTGTGTGGCTCGCCGGATGGCAGAGGACATCGGCCCCACGCGTCGACGAGGTCAACTGTGTCGTGTTCGCAGCCGATCACGGTGTGGCGGCATCCGGTGTCAGCGCCTATCCCCCTGCGGTCACCGAATCGATGCTGCGGGCACTGACGAAGGGGGTGGCCACCGCCAGCGTGATGTGCTCAGCCTTGGGCGTCGAGCTCTCGGTGATAGACGTGGGAGTGGGGCGGCCCACCGGCGACATCACGGTGGAGCCGGCTCTCGGCGAAGCCGGGTTCGAGACCTGCTGGGCCGCCGGGGTCGAGGCGGTGGCGACCCTGGGCAGGACCGATCTCCTGGTGGTGGGAGAGATGGGCATCGGCAACACCACCGCGGCGGCGGCGGTCTCCGCGGCATTGTTCGGTGGGGACGCCGAGGTCTGGACCGGCTTGGGGACCGGTGTCGACGCCGAGACCCTGGAAAGGAAGAAGGCGGCCGTGGACGCGGCCCGGCGCCGGGTCGAGGGGGACAGCCCTCTGGAGATCTTGCGTCAGGTGGGGGGCTCGGAGTTGGTCGCCATCGCCGGGGCAGTCAGCGAGGCCCGGTCCCGCTCCATCCCGGTGGTGTTGGACGGTTTCGTCGTCTCCTCGGCCTGCGCCGCCCTCGAGGTGATCCGTCCCGGCGCCCTGGACCACACCATTGCCGGCCACTGTTCCGCCGAGCCGGGTCATCGACTCCTCCTCGAGAAGCTGGGCAAACCTCCAATCCTCGATCTGGCCATGAGACTGGGCGAGGCGAGCGGCGCCCTCGCCGCCGTTCCCCTGATCAGGCTGGCGGCGTGTTGTGTCACCGAGGTGGCCACGTTCGGCGAGTGGGGGTTGCACCGATGAGTGGCCTCGGTGCCGCGGTCACCCTGCTGACCCGAGTCCCGATCGGCAGGGCCGACTGGGATCGGGGCGACCTCGACCGATCGCTCGGCTGGGTGCCACTGGTCGGCGGCGTCATCGGCCTCGCCGTGGCATTGGCGTATGCCGGCGCCTACTCGGTATTGCCGGCGACCGTCGCCGCCGGTGTGGCGGTGGCTTTGGGGGTCCTGGTCACCGGAGGTCTCCACGAGGACGGTCTGGCCGACACCGCCGACGGGTTGGGGGGAGGCTCCGATCGGGGCGAGAGGCTGGCCATCATGAAGGACCCGAGACATGGGACCTACGGGGCGCTGGCCCTGATGTTCAGCGTCGTGCTGAGGGTGACCGCCCTGGCCGCGATGAGACCGGAGTCGGCCCTGGTCGTGCTCCCCGCAGTCCACGCATTGAGCCGTGGCGGCGCCATCGCTCTCGTCGCCGTCCTGACCCCGGCGTCGAGCGAGGGTCTCGGCGCGGCCCACTCCGGCCCCGGATCGCGGCGCCCGGCCGTCATCGGGGGGCTGATCTCGCTGTTGATCGGCCTGGTCGCCCTCGGCTGGTGGGTGGCGCCCTTCGCCGCGGTGACCGTGGCCGGGGTGGGCCTGATCGGGCTGGTCTCCCACAGGAGCATCGGCGGGTTCACCGGCGACGTCCTCGGGGCGGCGCAGCAGGCCGCCGAGGTCGCGCTGCTGGTGCTCGCCGCGGCACTGACCTCCCCGGGTCTCATCGAGGGGGCATGGTGGCGATGAGGCTCTGGCTGGTGCGACACGGCGCGACCGAGTGGAGCGCGGCGGGACGTCTGTGCGGGTCGACCGATGTCCCGTTGAGCCCGGAAGGAAGGGCTCAGGCGGGCCCGATCCGCACCCGGCTCGACGGCCATTCGTTCGACGGTGTCTGGACCTCGGACCTGATCCGCGCCACGGAATTCGCGCGTCTGGCGGCGGGTGAGGCTACGCCCGACCGGCGTCTCCGGGAGCTCGACTTCGGAGAGCTCGAGGGCAAGCGCTGGGATGACCTCGACCCATCGAGCAGACACTCCCTCCTTCGCTTCGAAGGTTTTGTCGCCCCCGGGGGCGAGTCGGTCGCCCGGCTCGAGGAACGGGTGGGCGGATTCCTATCCGAGTTGGGTCCGGGAGACCATCTCGTCGTGACCCACGGTGGAGTGATCCGGTTGCTGGCCAGACGATGCGGAGTCGCCTCCGCTCCCGCCCCCGGTGAGATGACCGTCCTGGAATGGGAGAGAGTCGATGCAGAATGACCCCGACGACCTCGAGACACCAATGACCGATCCGTCCCAGCCCCCCACCGAAGCCCCACCGACCGGGACCCGCCGCCAGTCGTCGCTGGTCCTGGTCAACACCGGCGACGGCAAAGGCAAGTCGACCGCCGCCTTTGGAACTGCGATGCGGGCCGTCGCCCGAGGCTGGAAGGTAGGGGTGGTCCAGTTCCTCAAGTCGGGCGAGTGGAGCGTGGGCGAGGAGAAGACCGGACGTTCGCTCGGCATCGACTGGTGGGCGCTGGGGGACGGGTTCACCTGGGACTCGAAGGACATGGAGGAGTCCGAGGCGGTCGCCCGGGAGGCATGGAGGCAAGCCCGCGAGCGGATGGCCTCAGGTGAGTACCAGCTCATGGTCCTGGACGAGATCACCTACCCGATCAACTGGGGCTGGATCGATGTCGATGAGGTGCTCGCCGCGATCCGTGACCGTCCGCCCGCGCTCAACCTGATCCTCACCGGCCGCGATGCCCCGGCCCGCCTGATCGACGCCGCAGACACCGTGACCGAGATGAGAAAGGTCAAGCACGCCTTCGACCGCGGCATCGCAGCCCGCAGGGGGATCGACTACTGAGGCGGGGTGGAGCGCTCGGCCGCCCGATCTCGGGTTCCATCGCCGTTCACGACTTTCCCACCAGGTCGAGAGCCTCCTCGATCGACATCCCCTCGCCTTCGACGGTGGCATGGGCGAATTCGATGCTTCCCAGGGCGGCCTGGGTGGCGCCAACCACTGTGGCGTAGTCGCTCTCCTCAGGTGGCGGCCATACCGCAACCCGGTTCTCGCTGGCCACCCAATCGGCGAGCCCGAACAACCGGGCCGCCACCTCCTCTTGGCCTCGGGCTTGGGCGCACACAGCGAGACCGGCCACGGCGATGGCCACTCCTCTCATGTCTTTGGCGCCATGGCTCAGCACCAGGCTCTCCCGCAGCGCGTTCTGGGCCCGCTCGATCTGGTCGTGGCGGAAAGCGGTCTTTCCCATGTGGTAGAGGTACTCGGCGAGAGCAGCCCGCGGGCCCCGCTTGTCGTCGGTCAGCTCGGCCCGGCCGCGGTTCTGCTCGACGACTCGCTGCAGCTCGTCGGTGGTCGGGTTGGACTGGATCATCGTCTTCAGCTCGAACAGGTTGTTGGCGGCCTCCTCGTAGAGAGTGAAACCCTCCAGCGCGGAGCGATAGAGCTCCAAGGCGTAATCGTGGTCGCCGGCGAGCCAGGCCATCGCTCCCAGCCCGGCGTCGGCGTGGGCCAGGCCGAGGGAGTCGCCGGCTATCACCAGCAGGGCCCGCCCCTCCGTGTACCGGCTGGTGGCCTCGATGTAGTCGCCCTCGTCCCTGGCCAGGGCGCCGAGCCGGAGCGCCGACCAGCCGATGTCGAGGACTCCGGCATGATCGAGGAACAGCTGGTGGCTCTCCATCATCCGGGACCGCGCTTCTCCGAGGTTTCCCTGGAGCCGCTCCATCGTCCCCCACACCGCCAGGGTCCACGCCAGCATCCAGGTGTCGCCCACCTCCCTGGTGAGACGCTCGGCCTCGGGGGCGAGACGTGTTGCCTCCTCCAGGTCGTCCCTGAGCCAGGCGGTGGCCATCAGCTGGTAGGCCTGCCTGGCCTCGCCCTGCCGATCGCCCAGTTTGTGATAGATCTCCATGGCCTCGGTCAGGGCGGTCTGCGCCTCGTCGAAGGCGAGACGTCTGCTGGCGAGGAGGCCGGCGCCGTTGAGCGCCCTGGCCACCACCGCCGGGTCGACTCCTTCCCGATGGGCCAGGGTCCGCTCCAGCCATTTGGTCCCGTCGCTGACCTCCCGTTTGATCACCCAGAACCAGCGAAGCGCCCCGGCCATCGCCATCGCCTCCTCGGCCCGGCCCGATTCGTGGAGCCACTCCAGGGCGGCGCGCAGGTTGTATCGGTCCCGCTCGAGCCGGTCGGCCCACACGTTCTGCTCGATGTCGAGGATCTGGTTGTCGCCCGCTTCGGCCAGGGCGAGGAAGTAGGCGGCGTGCCGGGAGCGCAGGGTCTCGGCCTCGCCTTCGTCGAGTCTCATCCTGGCGTAGTGGCTGATCGGCTCGAGGAGCCGGTATCTGATCGGATCCGTGTCCGACGCCATCACCAGCGATGTCTCGACCAGCCGGGCGAGCAGGTTCATGACGTGCTCGCGGACCACCACCCCGCCGGCGCAGACGCTCTCCGCGGCCTCGAGGGTGAAACCGCCGTTGAACACCGACAGTCGGGTGAACAGGGCGCGCTCCGCCGAGCCCAGGAAGTCGAAGCTCCAGTCGAGGGTCGTTTCCAGGGTCTGTTGGTGGGGCGGGAGGTCTCTTGCCGTCCCGGCGAGCAGAGCGAACTGCTGGTCGAGGCGGTCGACCAACTGGCCGACGGAGAGCACCTTGAGCCGGGCCGCGGCGAGCTCGATGGCGAGCGGTATCCCGTCGAGACGTCGGCACACCTCCGCCACCAACCCTGCGTTGAGCGGGGTCAGCTCGAAACTGGCCTGGACCAGCTTGGCTCGGCTCACGAACAGGGCCACCGAGTCGTATGCGGCGATGGCCTCCACCGTGCGCGCTTCGGGACCGGGCACGGCCAGAGGCGAGAGCTGGACCAGGTGCTCTTCCCTGATCGACATCCACTCGCGAGTGGTGGCGAGGATCTTCAGCTCCGCCGTCTCCTGGAGCAACTGGTCGGCCAGTTTGGCCACTGCGTCGATCAGGTGCTCGCAGCCATCCAGGATGAGCAGCGAACGGGCTTTTGCCAGCCGGGAGATCAGGGTGTCGGTGACAGAGGTCAGTGGGCTCTCGGTGATGTGGAGCTGACGGGCGATTGCAGCCGGAAGCAGGTTCTCCTCGGGAACTCGGGACACCTCGACCAGCCAGACGCCATCCTCGTATTCGGGGGCGAGCTCCTCGGCGACTTTCAACGCCAGGGTGGTCTTGCCCACGCCTCCCGGCCCGGTCAGGGTGACCAGCCTGGACCCCTCGAGCGCCTCGATCACCGCCTCCTTCTCGTGTTGACGGCCGACCAGGTCGAGGTCGCGGATCGGGAGGTTGCCCTTGGTGGCGCTCATGGTGCGCAGCGGGGGGAACTGATTCGGGGTCCCGTCGACGTCGAGTTGGTAGATGTGCTCCTCGTGGGTCAGGTCGCGCAGGCGATGTGTGCCCAGGTCCTGAAGCCGGGTGCCCGGGGGCAGGCTGTACTCGGTGAGCCGGGCCGTGGCCTCGGAGAGGAGGATCTGGCCCCCGTGCCCGCTGTCCCCGATCCGGGCTGCCCGGTGGACGTCGATGCCCACGTAGTCGGATCCCCCGAACCTGCCCTCCCCGGTGTGGATCCCGATCCTCACCCGGACTCTCTCGGCCTCGCTCCACGAGTCACCGCCGAGCTGCCGTTGGATCTCCACCGCGCAGGCCACGGCATCGACCGCCGATTGGAAGGCGACGAAGAAGCCGTCTCCCTCGTTCTTGACGATCCGGCCCCGGTTGTCCTCGCAGGCCTGGTGCACGATTCGATTGTGCTGCTCCAGGACAGGCCGAAAGGCATCTCCGAGCTCTTGAAGCATCCTCGTCGAGCCTTCGATGTCCGAGAAGAGAAATGTGACCGTCCCGACCGGAAGGTCTCTGGGTGCCATCGTGCCCACCAAATTAACAACGGGCGAGCGTTGACAATCCGAGGGCGAATCCCGTTTCCCGCCCAGCGTTGGCGTTGCCCTCAGGAGGCCCGGTGCAATGTCTCCAGGAGCGTTTGGCGCAGCACTGCCGGATCGATGCCCAGGCCACGCAAGACCCGTGTGGCGCGATCGGATTCGGGCAGCGTGGTCAGTGCGAGGAGGATGTGCTCGGCTCCGATGTGGCGATGGTTCATGGAGATGGCCTCGCGCAGGGACTGTTTCAAGACGTCCTTGCTCGCACCGGTGAAGGGGAGGTGCCGGTGCTCCCGGGGCCGCACCGCCGGCGCGGCCGCGATCAGGCTCGGGTCGATCCCGACCGCGGCCAGGGCCTCCCGGTCGATGCGGTCGAGCTCGCCCCACACCGCGCCAGCAGACAGTCCGATCTGCTTGCCGGCTCCGGTGTCGGCGGCCCCGACGAGAAGATGATCTGTGCCGACCCGCCCGTCGGAGCGTTCGCGCGCTTCCTCGACCCCCCTGGTGACCACCTGTCTCGCCTCCCTGGTGAACCGTTCGAACATCTCTATCTCCCGTACTTCTTGTGGACCGCCTGCCGCGACACACCCAATGCGTCTCCGATCTGCTGCCAGGTCCAGCCCTCGGCTCGTGCCGCGGAGACCTGGGCTTGCTCCAGTCGATCGGTGAGACCTCGCAGGACGACCACTGCCTGGAGGCCCTGTGCCGGGTCGGGGCTCTCCGCCGCGGCCAGGGCCGTTCTCGGTAGGCTCATCTTGTCATCCTAGGTTGACAGTAGTCTGCTTGTCAACTGCAGTTGACAGAGCACTCTGCCCGGCTAGCCGGAGCGTCTCGACTCGGCGACCCGGAACAAGACGCGAGCCCCTTCGCCCAGCGGCTCGAAGCGGGGGTCGCCGGTCTGTCCCCGGAGCCATCTGATGTAGATCTGTTGCAGGACCACGGCGAGCTTCCAGGTCCCGAAGACGACGTACCACGTCGCATCGGAGAGGTCACGCCCGGAGCGTTCCCCATATCGGAGCAGCGCCGCGTCCCGATCGAGCCATCCCGGTGCGGTGGTCGGCATCGGGGCCAGGGTGGACTTCTCTTCACCCTCGTCGTACCACGATGCCATCAAGGTGCCCAGGTCGGCCAGGGGATCGCCCCGTGTCGCCATGTCCCAGTCGTACACGGCCACGCATCGCCCCGGGTCGTCCGGCGAGACAGCCATGTTGTCCAGTCGCCAGTCGTTGTGGATCAAGGTCGGCGGGCCGGAAGACGGGATGTGAGCCTTGAGCCATTCCCCGACCTCCTCGGCGGTCGGGTTGTCCTCGTGCTTGGCCTGCTCCCATCGATGCCACCACCCCTCGACCTGCCGCTCCAGGAAGCCGTCCGGATGGCCCAGGTCGCCCAGACCGGAGGCGGCGGGGTCGACGGAATGGAGATCGACCAGGGTGTCGACGACCACCATCGACAGCTTCCGATTGGCCTCGGGGTCCAGACCCCCCCCGAATCGGTCGGGCACCTCGTCGCGGATGACCACCCCCGGCTTTCGCTCCATGAGGAAGAAGGGTGCGCCGATGACGGAGACGTCCTCGCAGATGGCGATCGCCCGGGGCGCTCTGTCGAAACTCCGCCACAAACGGGAGAGGACCCGGTACTCCCGGGTCATGTCGTGGGCGCCTGCCGCCACCGGACCCAATGGCGGACGGCGCAGGACCAGCTCGCTTCCGTCGGGGAACTCGAGGAGGTAGGTGAGGTTGGCCTTGCCACCGGCGAACTGGCGGACCTTCGGGGTGCCGGGGGGCAGTGAGCCCTGACCTGACATCCAGGAGACGAGAGGATCGAGCTCGAATCGCTCCTCGCCCCGCACCTCGATCACATCGTCCACTTCTCGAAGCGTATCGGCGGGGAAAACGGTTTACGCTCCGGGGTCGTTTCAGGAGGAGGGTCCTTGCCCACGCCGTTCGAGATCTCCGACCGTCTCACCGAGGCCTACGCCGATCTGTCCCCGAGCCTTGCCACGACCTACGGGGTACCGGGGCGGGACCATCTCTGGGACGACTTCACGCCGGACGGAGAGGCGGCTCGAGCCGATCTGAGGTCAGGGGCGATTTCCGAGCTGACGCCTCATCTCGATCATCCCGACCCGGTTCAAGCCCGGGCGGCCCGGATCCTGGTCGCTTCCCTGGAGACTTCGAACCGTCGATATCGGAGCGGGCATTGGAAACGGGACCTGAACCACATCTACAGCCCGTTCCAGAGAACGCGTGACACTTTTGACGTGGTGGCCAAGGACAACGCCGAGGCCTGGGGCAACATCTCCGCCCGTCTCTCCACCTGGGGCGAGATGTTGAACGGGTACAGGTCGAGTCTTCAGGTGGGAATCGACGAGGGGGCTACC
>DASUSU010000003.1:0-9426 GCA_036374915.1 Acidimicrobiia bacterium
ACCTCCCATATCGAGGCCGGGTCGCTGGTGAAGTCGTTGCCCCAACCTCCGTTGATCTGGAGGTCGACGAGCCCGGCGGCGACGGTCTGAGACCCCCGGTCGACTCCGGTCATGCCTGCCATCGGTGGCCGACCGGGTAGAGGCCGGGGATGGCGGCGGGCAACGAGCCTCCCCCCTCCGGCTGCTCGAACAGACACCTGGCCAGAGCCGCCATCGAGGGCCGATGCGCGCTGTACGTGCAGAGATGCGTCTCCGCCTCCGGGTAGAGGCTCAGGTCGAACGGAGTGCGCAGGGCGACGGTGACGACCGGAGTGGAGGTGGCGAGCAACGTCTTGGCCATCTCGGCCTGTCCCGGTGTCGCCGTGACCGTGCCCAGCACCACCAGGTCGTGACCGGCGGCTGCGCTCAACACGCCGGATATGTCACCTGAGTCGGGATCGTGGGGGTAGACGATCTCCGTCACGTCGGGGTGGTGGGCACGAAGAGCATTGCCCAGAGCCGGCGAGTAGAGGGCGGTGGTATCGGCCGGGGTGACGTTGGTCGGCACCGGCTCCAGGGCGAGGATCTTCGCCCCGGGCTCGAGGTGCAGGGGGAGCATCCCCCGCTGGTCGCGAACCACCGTCACCGACCTCCGGGCCAGCTCGTCCGCCAGTTCGAGATGACTGCCGACCGCGGCGGGATCGGACGGCGGTTGTGTTACGGATCGGCGCAGGCGCTCGACCCTTTGGCGGGACCGGGTCAGGGTCTCCTCGGGGATCAGGCCGCGTGACGCCCCCCGCTCCACCGCCACCCGGACCCGATCGAGGAGGACGGGGTCGGGCATGCAGAGGAGGAGGTCGGTCCCGCCTCTCATCATGGTGATGATCTCCACCACCTGGGCCGGGCCTTGATCGAGAGCGCCCATGTCGAGCGCATCGGTGATGACCAGCCCCTGGAACCCCATCTCGGATCGGACGAACCCGTCGATGGCGCGCTGTGAAGCCGAGGTGGGGAGGTCGTGGCTCCCGGTGAGGGCCGGGACAACGTAATGCCCCATCATCACCATTTCGGCGCCGGCCTCGAAGGCGGCTTGGAAAGGCGGCAGCTCCACCGCTTCCAGCCGCTCCCGGTCCAGGTCGAGCAGGGGAAGCTCGTAGTGGGGGTCGGTGCGGGCTTCGCCCTTGCCCGGGAAGTGCTTGGGCGTGGCGACGATGCCTGCATGACGGAACCCCTCGACCATCGCCCCGGTGAATCGAGCCACCGCCTCCGGATCTGCCCCGAAGCTCCTGATCCCCAACGAGGGGTTGTCGGGGCGGCTGGCCACGTCGGCCACCGGGGCGTAGTTCACGTTGATCCCGACCGCGGCGAGCTCGTCACCCATCGCCGCCGCCACCTCGAAGGCCAGGTCGGTGTCGCCGCCGGCGCCCAGCGCCATGTTCCCGGCGAACGGCGTGGACCCGGTGAGCCCGAGAAGCTGGCCGCCCTCCTGGTCGACCGCGATGAGCAGAGGCAGGGGAGAGGAGCTCAGCTCCTGGAGACTGGCGGTCAGCGTCGCCACCTGTTCCGGGCTCTCCATGTTCATCTCGCGGAAGAGGGTGACGCCGGCAGGCGGGGAGTCTCGCAGACGTTCCCGGAGCCAGTCGGGGACTCCGGTCCCCTCGAAAGCCAGCATCAGATGTGCGTCGGCGACGCTCATCCCTTGACCGAGCCGGCGAGGAGGCCGCGGACGAAGTATCGCTGCAACGAGAGGAACACGATCATCGGGATCACCATCGAGACGAAGGCGGCGGCGGTGAGGAGATGGAACGCCTCGCCCCGCGAACCGACGATCGAGGCCAGCTCGATGGTCAGCACGGCCACATCCGAGGAGGTGCCCAGGAACACCAGAGCCACCAAGAAGTCGTTCCACACCCAGAGGAACTGGAGGATGGCGAACGAGGCGAGCGCGGGGATGGAGAGGGGGAGGACCAGCTTGGTGAAAGCGGTGTACGGCGAGGCGCCATCTATGTAGGCCGACTCGAAGATGTCCTTGGGCAGCTGCGATATGTAGTTGTAGAGGAGGAACACCGCCAGGGGGAGACCGAAGCCGGTGTGCGCCAGCCAGATGCCGAGAAAGCTCCCGGTGAGCTCGGTGGACTGATAGATCTTGAGCATGGGGACCAGCGCCAGCTGCAACGGCACCACGATCAGCCCGACCAGGACGCCGAACATGAGGCTCCGCCCCCGGAACTTGAGCCAGGCGAACCCGAAGGCGGCGAACGCGGCCAGCGTGATCGGGATCACGGTGGAGGGGATGGTCACTATCAGGCTGTTGATCAGTGCATCGAACAGCCCCCCCGAGGTGAGGACCCGGTTGTAGTTGTCCAGGGTCCACTCGGTGGCCAGCGGGTTGAACAGCGACGTCCACCACCCGGTCGAGCTGCTGTCGACCGAACTGCGGAACGAGTTGGTGAGCAGGCCGAGGGAGGGAATGGTCCACACCGCGACGATGAGGACGACGGTCAATCTGACCAGCCATCCAGGACGGCCGCTCTTGACGGAGAGCCCCCTGGCCACGGTCGCGGTCATGCCCCGATCCCCTGCCTGCGGAGATTGCGGATGTTGAGGGCCATGATCGGGAGCACCGCGATCAGCAGGATCACCGCCATGGTCGTGGCCTGCCCGAAGTTTCTGAACCGGAACATCTCCTGATACATCCGGACCGCCACCACCGACGTGTCGAAGTTCCCTCCGGTGGTGACGAAGATGATGTCGAAGATCTTCAACACAGCGATGGCGATCGTGGTGAACACGGTCAGGATCGAGCCTCTGATCGACGGCACGGTTATCCGGAAGAAGGTCTGGAGCTCCGATGCCCCGTCGATGCGCGCCGCCTCGATCAGTTCGGGGGGGACGCCCTTGATCGCCGCCGACAGGATCACCATGGCCAAACCGACCTGAAGCCACACCATGATCGCAATCAGGGCGAGTGTGTTCCACGGGATGGCCTGAAGCCAGGCGACCGGCTCCACCTCGCTGAGCAGGCCGAGATCCACGAGGACGCCGCCGGCCCCGACCCAGATGGCGTTGAGCACTCCGATCTGGGGTTGTCCCGGGGGTTTCCAGGCGTACATGAACCTCCAGATGACCGCGGCGCCGACGAAGGACACCGCCAGCGGCATGAACACGAACGACTTGGCCACCGACTCGCGTCGGACCCGGTCGACCAGGGCGGCGAAGGCGAGACCGATCGCCACCGAGACGGCCGGCGCGATGAGCAGCCAGACCAGGTTGTTGCGAATCGCCTGCAGCACGTCGCCATTGGTGAATGCCTGGCGGTAATTGGTCAGGGCGTCGGATCCCTCGGGCACGTCGGTGAAGCTCTCCACGACCGTGCCGACGGTGGGGTAGATCAGGTAGAGGCTGACGACCGCCACCGCGGGCACCACGAAGACGTAGGGGCGAAGGAACTCTGTGGCTCGCCCCGGAAGTGCCTCGATCATCACATTGGCGGCATAGAACAGCGCCCAGATCCCGCCGACCCCGAGGATCATCGCCACCAGGGCCTGGCCGAGTTTGGAGAGGGTCGGGCCGAGGGCGGAGAACACGTTCGGGTCGCGGAGCACCCTCAGGCCCATCCAAAGGGCGGCGAAGACGGCCGCGGCCACGAGGAGGGCCCGGAGGAACCTGAGCACGGCTGGCGGCGGCCTCATCGCTTCGACTGCCTGTGCCAAATGAGTCCTCCCACGTGAAGGGTCCCGGGACGCGTGGTCCCGGGACCCTAATCAATCGTCGTCAGCCGGCAGGCCAGCTGTCTTCGATGGCTTGGAAGATCTCCTCGGTGCCCTCGCCGTTGGCGGCCACCCAATCGACCATGCCACTCCAGAAGGTCCCGGCGCCGACCTCGGCCGGCATCAGGTCGGAAGCGTCGAAGCCGACCGTGGTGGCTCCGGCAACCATCTCCGAGAGTTGCGTGTTGGGATAGACGTACCAATCGGGGGGAACGGTGGTGAGAGGCGACAGGAAGCCACCCCGCTCGATCCACCCGGCCGCTGCGTCAGGAGTGGCCAGCCACTCCATCAGCGCCCGCACCTCGGGCCGGTCGTCGAACATGACGAACATGTCGGCCGCACCGAGCACCGGGGTGCCGAACTCCTCCTCGATCGGGGGGAAGTAGAAGAAGTCGACATCGGTCTCGGGCTTGACCGGCCACTCGCTCGCCGGCAGGTTGGGGTCGTCGGCCAGGGCATCACGATTGGCGCCCCAGAAGCCACCGATCCAGGCCGCCTGCTTCTGCATCCAGCACTGGGGCCCGCCTTCGGCGAACATCGGATCCTGGGTCTCACCGATCCAGGTGGCGTTGATGTAGGTGTTGCCGCCGTAGGCGTAGTCCGGGGTGAACCAGATCTGCGACATGTAGTCGGCCGCCTCCAACACCTCCGGGTCGTTGAACGGGATCTCATGGGAGATCCACTGGTTGTAGGTCTCCGGCGGCGCGGTGCGCAGCAGGATGTCCTCCATCCAGTCGGTGGCCACCCAGCCATCGGCCTCCTGGCTCTCGATCGAGATGCACCAGGGGTTGCCGTTGCCGTCGGCGATGATCTGGTCGCTGAGCGCGATCAGCTCATCCCAGGTGGTGGGGACTTCGTACCCGTTGTCGGCGAATCCCTGAACCGGGTACCAGACGATCGACTTGACGTCGGTCTTGTAGTAGACCCCGTACAGGTTGTCGTTGAACAGTCCCAACTCGTAGAAGGCAGGCACCATGTCGGCCTGCAGCTTCTCGGTGTTGAACCAGTCGCTGAGACTGACCAGGGCGCCGGCCTCGGCGTATTGGTGCATCTTGCCCGGCTGGGCAATCTGGGCCAGATCGGGGGCGTTGCCTCCGTCCACCGCCACCTGCAGCGCCGTCTCGTAGTCCGGAGTGGGCTGGAAGTTGACCGTTATGCCGGTCGCCTCCTGGAACGGCTCCAGGGTGTAGGTGAAGTTGGCCGCCTCCGACGACTCGGGCAGCCATTGCGCCCACACCTCGATCGTGGTGCCGTCGAACTCGCCGGCCAAGGCCTGATCGAGCTCGTCGTATCCGGTCGCCTCCGCGGTCTCGCCGGCGGTGGTGGTCGTGTCGCCTGCCTGGGTCGTGGCTGAGGCTTCCGTTGTGCCGGTCGCCCCGGTGGTCGTGGTGTCGTCGGTGCCACCACCGCATGACGCAACGATCAGGGCCAGGGCCGTGATCGTTGCGATCAGCCATCGCTTACGCATAGGGATCCCTCCTCTTGCTCTGGTTTCGACCCCCCATGTCGCCGAGTGGCTCGGCCAACGGGGGTCTTCTTGTCTTTCTCCAACATGCCAAGGGACGATGTCCCCCGCCTAGAGGAGAAATGCTCTGTCATCGCTCGCTCCGAGCTCGGTCGGCGCCGAGCAGGGCGGCGCCGTAGGCGCCGACCGGCTGTTCGAGGTCGTACATCCGGATTCGGTCCGGATCGAGGACTCGCCGGGCCAGCTCCGAGCTCCCGGCGAGCTCGGACCACCGGGTGGCAACCATGCCTCCTAGGGATGGCGCGCCGGCGCCGACCCCACCCCCGATGTAGAACAGGTCGGGGTCATAGGCGGCGGCGAGCCACCACATCGCCCGGGCCAGATGATCGACCGCCCTCGATGCCAGCTTCTCTGCGCCTGCGTCTCCCCGGGCGGCCGATTCGAAGAGCGAGCTGACCGGGGCCAGATCCCACTCCTTGCCGAGGGCGGTGGCCCCGAGGACGGTCTCCAGGCAGCCGTTCGATCCGCACGGGCAATCGATCCCGGTGCCCATCGGCACGTGCCCGAACTCACCGGCCAGTCCCCGGCTGCCCGGGTAGGCATTGCCGTCGAGCACGATCCCGGCCGACACCCCGGTTCCGATGCCGACGAAGACCAGGCTTCGCACCGAGATGTCGTCGGCAGAGGTGAGGGCGTACGCGCCGTACGCGGCGACGGTCATGTCGTTCTCGACCAAGGTGGGGACCTGGGTGGCCGAGGAGACATAGCCACCCAGGTCGAATCCCGCCTTGCCGATGCCGAGATTGGCGGCGTATCGGACCTGTCCATCACTCACCTGTCCCGGAATCCCGACTCCGATCGAGGTGAGCTGGCCGAATTCGTACCCGGCATCGGCCAAGACCTTGCTCAGCACGGCGAGGGCGAGGTCTCCCACCGCCTGGGGACTGGTCAGATCGGCGGGCAGGGCGGAGCTGGCGACGATCCTTCCTTCCTCGACGAGACAGCTCCTGGTCCCGCTGCCGCCGATGTCGACCCCGGCGAGGAGACCGGTCACCAGGCCACCCCCAGCTCGCTGGAGAGGACGAGGCCGGCCGCGCCCCTTATGACCGCGTCTCCCCCCGCCAATGCGTACTTGACGTGGATCGAATCGGTGTTGACCGGAAGCACCCTGCTTCTGATCTCTCGTTCCACCGTCTCGCGATAGGTCTCACCGAGCGAGGTCACCTCGCCCCAGAGGACGATCTCCCCGACCGCGAGCAGGGCGACCATGGGGGCGAGGCCGCGGCCCAGGGCAATGGCGGCTCGACTCACCGCTTCGGCGGCGGAGGGATCGGCTGCGATGGCGGCGATCCCCTCGTGGGTGAGCTGGCGGTCCCCACCAACCGACTCGAGCAGAGCCGACATCGACGCCACGGTCTCGAGACAGCCGGTGTTCCCGCAAGAGCACAACTTCCCGGTGTCGTCGAGACGGACGTGCCCGATCTCGCCGGTGACCGCGTTGTCACCCCGGTAGAAGTGCCCGTCGAGGACGTAGCCGGAGCCGATCCCGCGGCCGACCCTGACCAGAGCCAGGCTCTGGACCTTGGGTACGTGCACGTTGTATTCGTGGAGTGCGGCGGCGTGGGCGTCGTTGATGATCTGGGAGGGAGCTTCCGTCGTCCCGGCCACCGCGGCGGCGAGAGGCGCCTCGAACCATCCCAGGTTGGCGGAGGTGACCAGGCCGTGGGTTGGATCGACCACGCCGGGGGTGCCGATCCCGATCCCGAGCAGGGGAGAGGTGCTCTGGCCGGCCAGTGACGAGACCAGGGCGGCTACGGCCTCGAGCCCCGACTCCCCGCCGGCCCCGGGGAGCGACTCGGTGGAGACGATCTCCCCGGAGAGATCGACCAGAGCGCCCAGGAAATCGGCGGAGGACAGGTCGAGGGCGATGATGGTCCGGCCTGCCGGGTTGGGGGCGATGAGGGTGGGAGGCTTCCCCCCGCCCGAGGGGCCGGTGCCCACCTCCTTGATCAGGTCCATCTCGAGCAACTCGTCGACCAGACCCGAGGCGGTGGCCGGGGTGAGATGTGAGGATCGGGCCACGGCGGCGCGCGATGTGGGCCAGTCCGAATAGATGAGCTGAAGGGCGAGTCGAAGGTTGTTGAGACGGGTCTGGCCCCGGGTGGCCTTGGCCCGGGTGGACAGGGGGGTGAGCCCGGAACCCATGACTGGCCTCGTCTCCGTCATCACGTCCCAACCATGATCGTGTAAACCATGAATGTTTACTAAACATACTAAGTAGCGAACTCAGCGTCAACCGAGGTTTTCTGAGAACACCGGTCCGGCGACGAGAATGGAACGTGATGGGGACACCACATCTGCAGGTCCGTCCCGGGAACCCGGACTTCCTCGATCTCCCTTGGGATCGGCCGGTGACCAAATGGGGACACCAACGACTGGTGGAGATGCCGACCGGCATCCATCGCCACCCGGTGGTCTTCGTCGCCTACGACGAGGGGGTGTTCGTCATCAAGGAGCTGCCCCGCCGGATCGCATACCGCGAGTACCACCTGTTCCGGGCGCTGGAGGAGCGCACCACCAGGTCGGTGGAGCCGGTCGGCCTGGTCGACCGGGTCTGGCTCGATCCGCACAGCGAGCAGTCGGGAGCGGTGATAACCCGCTACGTCGATCACTCGTTCCCTTATCGCCATCTCGTCTCCGGCCCCGGGTTCGGCCCGAGGCGGAACCAGCTCCTCGACGCGGTAGCAGGGCTGCTGGCCGAGCTTCATCTCGCCGGGTGCTTCTGGGGCGACTGCTCCCTGTCCAACCTGCTCTATCGATACGACGCCGAGACCATCGAGGCGGTGATGATCGACGGCGAGACCTCATCGCTCCGGGACCGGCTCTCGGACGGGCAGAGGACCGAAGACCTCGAGATCATGAAGATGAACCTGGCCGGGGAGATGGGCGACATCGCGGCGATGACCGGAGTCGAGATCGATCAAGCGGATCTCGGTCTCGGCCAGGACGTCGAAGCCAGGTACCTCAGCCTGTGGCGGGAGGTGACCGAGGAGCTCGTGATCACACGAGACGAGAGCTACCGGATCCGGGAGCGGATCGCCCGGCTCAACGACCTCGGGTTCTCGGTCGACGACGTCTACCTCGACCCGGCCGACGGGAGGAACCTGGTCCGGATGAACATCCAGGTGGGCGGAAGGACGTTCCACTCCGAGCGTCTCCGTCAACAGACCGGGATCGACGCCTCGGAGAATCAGGCACGGGTCATCCTCAGCGACCTGAACTACTTCCTGGCCAAGCACGGGAGCACCACCGCTTCGGGCAAGAGCGTCGGGACCTTCAAGTGGCTGACCACGTCGTTCGAGCCGATCGTGGCCCAGATCAGCGAGATCAGGGGCGGGGACCCGGTCCAGTCCTACTGCGACTTCCTCCACCACCGGTTCCTGCTCGCTCAGCAGCGGGGCCGCGACATCCCCAACCAGGAGGCGCTGGAGGATTGGATCGCAGCCGATATGCCCGGGTTCGAGCTGGGCGAGCAGGCGGCGACACCGGTCTGACCTCCGCTAGGCCCCCGGCCCGATTCGACGCGCATGGTGCCAGGCGCCGTAGTCATCGGCCAGACCGACCATCAGCATGGGGAGGATTGCGCCGGTGAGTACTCCGGCCGGTGTGGCGACGAAGAGCAGCACTGCGGTGTAGACCACGGCCAGGGCCACCCCGACCAGCCGGCGCCTCAGCTGGTCCGGGATGTCGGGGAGCCTGAGGGTGAGAGCCGCCCCGACGCCGAACCCGGCACCCGCCCCCAGTGCCGGTGCGATCAGACCCACGGACAGGCCGACTGCAAGGAGGAGGCCCATGGCGATGAGGATCATCCGGGGCGCCCGCGGGTTCTTGGAGACGAAGCCGATGATCACGAAGACAAAAGGCGCAACTGCGATGCCGAGGCCGAGCAGGGCGGGGTCCACCGCCTGATCCTCCCCGGCAGGGGGTATGAACGCGGCTGCATAAGGGAAGTAGCTGAACATCTGGGCCACCGTCCCCAGGGCCAGGGCGATCCAGTTGCGGAACCGGCTGCTCCCCGGCGCGACGGTCCTGGTCAGAGTGCCTACCCCTTGACGGAGCCGGCGGTGAGGCCTCGCACGAAGAAGCGTTGTAGGGAGAAGAAGACGACAAGCGGCAGGATCATCGTCACCATGGCCGCGGCCGGGAGAAGGC
>DASUSU010000004.1:0-7169 GCA_036374915.1 Acidimicrobiia bacterium
GAGATCGGGGCGCCGCCACCGACCGGCACCTTGCCCACATGCAGCTGTCTGGTCTGCCGCCGAGTGATCATCGCATTGAACGGTATACGGGTCGGCCCGAATACCGAGTACCGAGTGCGCCTCCAGCCGCCCGCGGCTAGAGGCTGATCGGGTTGACGATGTCGAGGACGATCGCCACGAACCCGAGAAAGGCGAAGAGCCCGATCACGGCGGCCGCCACCGGGGCCAGCCTGCGCACGTTGGCCTCCCGGCCGCTCAGCTTCTCGTACACGGCGACCGCGAAATGGCCCCCGTCGAGGGGAAACAGGGGCAAGAGGTTGATCGTGGCCAGGATCACGTTGACGAAGGCCAGGATCCCCACGAAGGTGGCGGCCGACTCGGTCTGGGAGCCGATGTTGATGATCCCGATCGGGCTGACCGGCCGGATCTCGTCGTCGACGTCGGTGTCACCGGCGAGGACGCCGACGTACTGCGCCAGGCTCGACGGCTTGATCATGTCCCCGATCGCCTGGAAGGTGAACCCGATCCCCTGCCACACCTGGGTTCCGGCCACGCCGACCGCGCCGACCACTCCCGGGTCACGGGTCTCGACGGCCGGGGCCAGCCCGAGGTATCGGGTGCCGGTGACGCCGTCGACCGCCTCCCGATCCACCAGATCGGCGTCGAGGCTGATCAGCTCGCCGCCCCGCCTCACCACGATCTCGGTGGGCCCGGCGCTGACAGTGGCGAGAGCGTCCTCGACGTCGGACCACGTCTCGATCCGGTGAGACCCGATGGAGACGATCACATCGCCCTGTCGCAGCCCTGCGGCCGCAGCCGGGGTGGCAACCGTCTCCCCGTCGATCGTTGTCGTCTCGACCACCTGATCCGCCACGGGCAGGGGCTCGGAGACCCCGTTGACCAGGACGATCCCGTAGAAGAGCAGGAAGGCGATGAGGAAGTTCATCCCCACCCCGGCCAGGACCACGACGCTCTTCTCCCAGAACTTCTTCTCTCGATAGGTGCGTCCCAGGTCTGTCGGCGCCACCTCCTCGAGCGGGTTCATCCCGACGATGCGGACGTAGCCGCCGAGGGGCAGGGCCTTGACCCCGTACTCGGTCTCACCACGGCGGGTGGACCAGATCCTGGGGCCGAAACCGAAGAAGAACTCGGTCACCTTCATCCCGGTCGCCTTTGCCGCGAAGAAGTGGCCGGCCTCGTGGGCGGTGACGAAGAGAATGATGGCCGCGGCCGCAGCGAAGCCTCCGAGCATGAGGACACGCTACCCGCCGGCCGCCATTACTCAGCAGGCGCCTGCGACGAAGGAGGCGGCCACCGACCGGGCCTCGCGGTCGACCGCGATCACGTCCTCGACCGTCTCGACCCGGCGCCATTCGACAGCGTCGAGGGTGGCGGAGACGACGTCGCTGATGCCGAGAAAGCCGAGCCGCCGCTGGAGGAACGCCTCCACCGCCACCTCGTCGGCCGCATTGAGCACAGCCGGTGAGGAGCCACCTCTCCGCCCCGCCTCGAAGGCGATCTCGAGCGCCGGGAAAGTGGCGGTGTCGGGGGTCTCGAATCCGAGCTCCAGCCCGGCCAGATCGAATGGCCTGGCCGGGGACGGGGCTCGCCCGGGGGCGGTGAGTGCGTACTGGATCGGGATCCGCATGTCGGGATGGCCCATGTGCCCCTTCCACGACCCGTCGACGAACTCCACCGCCGAATGCAGGATCGACTGGGGGTGGATGACGACCGAGATCCGGTCGTAGTCGACGTCGAAGAGATGATGGGCCTCGATCACCTCGAGACCCTTGTTGAACAAGGTCGCCGAATCGATGGTGATCCGCCGACCCATGTCCCAGGTCGGGTGGGCCAGGGCCTCCTCCGGGGTGACGTCGGCCAGCGATTCCCGGGAACGGCCCCGGAACGGCCCGCCCGATGCGGTGAGGATCAGCCGGGCAACCGCAGCCGGGTCTTCTCCGGCCAGACATTGGAGGAGGGCCGAGTGCTCGCTGTCGACCGGGATCAGCTCGCCGCCGTGGGCGGCGAGGGCGGCTTTCACCACCGGCCCTCCGGCGACGAGGCTCTCCTTGTTGGCCAGGGCGACCCGGTTGCCGCTCTCCAACGCGGCAATCGTCGCAGTGAGACCGGCAGCCCCGACGATCCCGTTGACCACGATTGCCTCCGAAGTGCGCGCCGCGTCGATCATGGCGTCGTTGTCGAACTCGACGGGCCGACCCACCATTCGCTCGAACTCCTGCCTCTCGGTCGAGGATCCCCCGGCTGCGATCACGCGGGCCGAGGGATGAGCGCCGGCGAGTGCGGCGAGCTTGGCCGACGGCGACCTGGCGGCCAACGCAACGATCTCGAAACCGAGGGAGACCGCCACCTCGATCGTCTGGGTGCCGATCGAGCCGGTCGCCCCGAGAACGACCACCTTTCGGGTCACAGCAACCCGAAGCCGCGGAACAGGAAGTAGATGAGGGGGACCGCGAACAGGAATCCGTCGATCCGGTCGAGCATCCCGCCATGGCCGGGAAGGACCGAGCCCATGTCCTTGACCCGGAGCGAGCGCTTGACCATCGACTCGACCGCATCTCCGATCGGAGCGACCATTCCGACCAGAGCCCCGGCAACCATGCCCTTGGCGATGCCGATCGGCTCCCAGGCGGGGAAGGTGGTGAGGACGGAGGCGACCACGAGCCCGACGATCAGACCGCCCACCAGGCCCTCCCACGTCTTGGTCGGCGAGATCATCGGGGAGAGCGGGCGCCGGCCGAACGCCCGTCCCACGAAGTAGGCGCCGATGTCGTTGGCGGCGACCAGCAGGACCACGAAGAGGATGTAGGCGATGGGACGGGGCCCGAGCCCGATCAGGATGGCAAAGGCGAGCATCCCGACCCAGGCCATGCCGGCGATGGTGACCGCGGCATCCTCGAGAGGCTTTCGCCGCGGGGACAGGGCGAGGTAGAGCACGGTGGCGACGGCGAAGGCTGCGGCCCATCCGCCGATCGAGACCGGGCCCGACACGTGTGCGCCCACGCCGATGAAGACCACGCCGAGCAGACCGAACAAGGCGAGGGGGCGGCTCTCGTCGGAGCGAACCGTGGCATAGAACTCGCCGGCGGCCACCACCATGACCAGGATGACGAAGGCCGAGAACCACCAGCCACCGAGCAGGAGGCTGCCCAGGAACATGCCGAACACGACCAACGCCGAGGCCACCCGCATCGCCAGGTCGCTCGCTGCGGCCTGCTCCGTCGCCTCGTAGTCCTCCTCGCTGTCGCCGCGCGAGCCGGTCACGTCGTCGAACCCGACCAACCCGCTGTCCACGCCGGGGACGGTCGCGGCCACGGCTTGCTGCTCCCACTCCTCGCCTGCGGCCCGGCTCACCTCTTCGGCCAGCCCCTGGTACTCCTGGGTGGTGGAGCCGGTGTACTGGTCCGCCCCATAGTCGTCGAGGTTCCGCGGGAAGGCCATCGCCTCGTAGTCATCGGGGTCCGCCGGTTCATCTGCCGGGGCGGGGGGACTGCTCACTGCCGGCTCGTCGCCGGGCGTCTCCTCCTCCTCCTCCTCGTCCTCGTCATCCGAGAGCAAAGGGAGGGTGAACACCTCGGCGTCGTCGTCGTCCCGGGTGTCCCCGGGCCGCCCGCCGGTCTTCTCCTCGTCCGGTGTCTGCTCGTCCAAATCAGACCTCCAGGAGCTCGGCTTCTTTGTGGCCGAGGAGTTGGTCGATCCTCTCCACGAAACGGTCGGTCAGTTTCTGCAGCTCGTCCTCGCCACGACGGATGTCGTCGTCGGAGATCTCGCCGTGCATCGCCTCCATGTCCGCCTTGGAGTGCCGGCGAATGTTGCGCACGGCCACCCGGCCCTCCTCGGCCATGTTCCTGACCACCTTGATCAGGTCTTTGCGCCGCTCCTCGGTGAGCGGCGGGAAGGCGATCCGGATCACGTTGCCGTCGTTGGAGGGATTGAGGCTCAGGTCGGAGGTCTGCAGCGCCCTCTCGATGTCGTTCACCGTGGACTTGTCGAAGGGATGGACCACCAGCAGCCTCGGCTCGGGCACGGATATCGAGGCGAGCTGCTGAAGTGGGGTGGGCGACCCGTAGTACTCCACGGTTATGCGCTGCAGGAGTTGGGGGTTGGCCCGCCCGGTTCGGACCGTGGAGAACTCGGAGGCGACGTGCTCGATGGCCAGATCCATCTTGTGCTCAGCCTCGGTCAGGAGGTCGCTGATCACTCTTCTCTCCTCGTCAATGAATCACGGTGCCGATCTTCTCCCCGCTCACCGCCTTGACGATGTTGCCAGGCGTGAGCATGTCGAACACGACAATCGGCACGCCATGCTCCTTGCACATCGTAACGGCGGTGGTGTCCATCACCCTGAGCTCCGCAGAGATGAAGTCCATGTAGGAGAGCTCCTCGTGTCGTTTGGCTTCGTGGTTCGACTTCGGGTCGGAGTCGTAGATGCCGTCGACCTTGCTCGCCTTGAGCAGGGCATCTGCGTTCATCTCCACCGCGCGCAGGGCGGCCGTGGTGTCGGTGGTGAAGAAGGGATTGCCGGTGCCGGCGGCGAAGATCACCACTCGCCCCTTCTCCAGGTGGCGGATGGCCCGGAGCCGGATGTAGGGCTCGGCCAGCTCCTGCATGGTGATGGCGCTCTGCACCCGGGTGGGCACTCCGGCCTTCTCCAGGGCGTCGCGCAGGGCGAGGGCGTTGATCACGGTGGCCAGCATTCCCATGTAGTCGGCGGAGGCGGGATCCATCCCCTTCGCCGCCTGGGAGACCCCGCGGAAGATGTTGCCCCCGCCCACCACCACTGCGATCTGGACCCCTCCGGCGTGGGCCTCTGCCATCTCCTCGGCTACCCGGATCACCGTCTGGGGGTCGATGCCGTAGCCGATCTCGGGGTCGGCGAATGCCTCCCCCGACAGCTTGAGCACCACTCTTCTCACCGGGGGTTGGGACACATCCGCCTCCTATTCGCCGACGGCGACCCGGGACACCCTTCGCACCGAGATGTTCTCACCCATCTTGGACGCGAGCTGGGCCACCATGTCGCCCACCGTGCCGTCGAACTTCTCCGCGTTGACGAACTTCTGGTCGTAGAGGACGTTCTCGGCGAACCACGACTCGATTCGGCCTTCGACGATCCGGTCGATGACGTTCTCCGGCTTGCCCTCGGCGACAGCCTGGCGCGAGATCAACTCTCGCTCCTTGGCCAGGGCGTCCTCGTCCACCTGCTCGCGGGTCACCCAGGTGGGGCGGCCCCAGCTGACGTGCATGGCGATGTCGTCGGCCACCTGGCGGAACTCGTCGCTCTTGGCCACGAAGTCGGTCTCGCACACCAGCTCGACCAGGACCCCCATCACCGGGCGCTCGTTCTGGATGTGGACATAGCTGCCGATGGCGCCCTGGTTGGCCTCCCGGTCGGCCCGCTTCGCCATCTGGGCCTGCCCCCGCTCCCGGAGCAGCTCGAATGCCCGCTCCATGTCACCCCCGGCGTCGGTGAGCGCCTGCTTGGCGTCCATCATCCCCACCCCGGCTTCCTGTCGCAGCCTCTGGATGTCCTTGGCGCCGAACTCAGCCACCGACGGTCTCCGCTTCGGCGTCGGTGTCGCCGTCGATAGCGGCGTCATCGGTGGTGTCGACGTCGACCGAGGCTTCCTCGGTCGGGGCGGCGTCGGCGGCGGCGTCCTCGATCGGGGAGGGTGACTCCTGCTCGAAGTCGGCCCCCTGGTCATCCCCGGATCCGGCCACCGCGGTGTGGTCGGCCGGGATCTCCATGACCGGCGTCTGTTCCTGATCGGGCTCGTCGCCCTTGCCCGCCTTGCCGGTGGCGAGACGCCGGCCCTCGATCGCCGCGTCGGCGATCGCCCCGGCGATCAGGTCGGCAGCCCGGATGGCATCGTCGTTCCCGGCTATCACGAAGTCGATCAGATCGGGATCGCTGTTCGAGTCGACCAGTGCGATCACGGGAAGGCCGAGACGGGCCGCCTCGGTGACCGCGGTGGTCTCTGTGTTGACGTCCACGATGAACACCGCATCCGGCGTCTTCTGCAGGTCGACGACACCGCCCAGGTTCTGCTCCAGCTTGGCCAGCTCGCGTCTCAGCTTGAGACGCTCCTTCTTGGGGAGGGCGTTGATCTCGCCCGAGGCCTCGAGCCGGCGAAGCTCGCGCATGTAGAAGATGCGCTTTTGGATGGTCTGGAAGTTGGTCAGCATCCCGCCCAGCCATCGGTAGTTGACGAAGGGCATGCTCGACCGGGTGGCGTGCTCGGCCACGGCGGTCTGCGCCTGCTTCTTGGTCCCGACGAAGAGGACGGTCCCTCCGTTCGAGGTGAGGTCCGTCACGTATTTGGTGGCTTCGGCGATCTGGTCCACCGTCTGGCGGAGATCGATGATGTGGATCCCGTTGCGCTCCCCGAAGATGAACGGTCGCATCTTCGGGTTCCATCGGCGGGTCTGGTGCCCGAAATGGACACCGGCCTCCAAGAGTTGCTTCATTGTGACTGCGGCCACAACTACTCCTTTCTGGTTCTTTCCTCCGCTTGCCGGCACTGCCCACCCGAGTACTCGAGTGACCCTCGTCCGGGACGCGCCCGACCAGTGAGGGTTCAGCAAGCGTGCGTGATTGCCCGGATTCTACGGGTCGGGCCGATGGTTGGGTAATCGACCCGGAGCCGACTCAGCCCCAGGAAGGCTCGCCGAGACGGTTGCGCAGCGACATCATGGTCTTGGCGTGTATCTGGCAAACCCTCGACTCGGTGACGCCGAGCACGTCGCCGATCTCAGCCAGGGTCATGCCCTCGTAGTAGTAGAGAGTCACCACCAGTCGCTCTCGCTGGGGGAGACGATTGATCGCATCGACCAGACCGTGCCTCGTCTCCTCGGCCTGGAACACCGTCTCGGGCGAGACGCCGGCCGGGTCGGCCAGCATGTCACCGACCGATGTCGAGGAGTCGGCCCCGACGAACTCGTCGAGTGCGGCGATCCCCGACCGGCCGATCTCGGCCAGTGCGCTCTGCAGGTCTTCGACCTCCATCTCCAGGGTCTCGGCCAGCTCCTGGTCGGTGGGCGCCCGCTGCAGGTTGTGCTCCATCTCGGCGATGGCGGTCTCGATCTGGCGGGCCCGGGACCGAACCGAGCGGGGGACCCAGTCCAGCGCCCGCAACTCGTCGAGGATCGCC
>DASUSU010000005.1:0-4328 GCA_036374915.1 Acidimicrobiia bacterium
GTGCCGTGGCATGATCGATCGGCGGAGAATCGATGATTCCCTTGCTCATTGCGAAGACCGACTCGATCTCTCCCAACAAGTACATCATGGTGTCGAGCATGTGAACGCCGAGGCTCGTCATCCCGCCCAGTGGGCTCTCACGGTCGTTGGCCCGCCAATAGCCGGGTTGGAAGCGGAGGGCGTTGGGCGTGCTCTGAAGGGTCTCGATCATGGTCACGGAGCCAAGGGCGCCCTCATCTATGAGCTGTCTGATACGCCGGTTCGCCGGCTGGCGCCGTCTGTTGTGCCCCACCTGAAGGACGACCCCCGCACTCTCGGTGGCGGCGATGGCTTTCCTTCCGGAAGCCACGTCGAGAGTGAAAGGCTTGTCCACGAAGACGTGTTTTCCGGCATCGGCGGCGGCGATGACCATTTCGGCATGGGTGGTGTGAGGCGTGGCAATGAGGACGCCCTCGACATCTTCGGCGGTAAGCACCTCCTCGAACGTGCCGAAGGCGCGGCCGCCGAGCTCGTCGTTGAAGGCGCGGCGGGACTCCTCTGTTCGGGCGTAGCCGCCCACGATCTCTGCACCGGCCGCATCCGCTCCCCTCGCGAGCACCCTGCCCCACCAACCGAGACCCACCGATGCCAGACGAACGTTGCTCTCCACTCGCGGGCCTTCCCTTCCTCGTCGCCGGCCGAGCCCGCAATCTATCAACCCGGCCCCTCAGCCGTCCCGGCCCACGAAATCGACCCGGCCTCTCATCAGGAAAGGTTCATCAGCACCTTCAGCGCCGACGGGTCGTGCACCAGTTCGAAGGCAGTCCTCGCATCCTCGAGACCGAGCTCATGGGTCACCAATGGCTCGAGACTCACTGCACCGCCCGCAGCCAGTGCGACCGCATCTGCATAGTCACCGATCACCGCAGCTCGGGGACTGCGGATAGTGAGCTCCTTCTGATAGAGGTCGTAATAGGGAAGACCGGCGCTGCCGTCGGTGATCGTCCCATAGGCGAGGATCTCGCCGCCGATGCCCACCAACTCGATGGCCCGGGCCAAGGTGGTCTCCGTGCCCACTGCCTCCACCACCAACTCGGGGCCTCTCCCATTGGTGAGATCGTCGAGAACCGCCCCGGCCCCGGTAGGATCGGCCACCGCCGATGCTCCACTCTGCTTCGCCAACTCACGTTTCCACTCCGATCGGGTGATCCCGACGACCCTCGCGCCACGGAGTGCCAGAAGCTGAACGAGCAACTGGCCTGCCACGCCGAGGCCGATAACGGCCGAGACGCGGCCGGGCTGCACCTCGACTCTCCTCATCGCGTGAACGCATGTCCCCAACACCTGAAGCAGACCCGACGCACGGTGAGAGATCGATGCCGGCACCGCCACGAGGCGATCGGCTGGAACCAGGACACGCTCGGTGAAGACACCGTCGACGTCGCGCCCCAGAAGACCACCATTGCGGCACAGGTGGGCGCGGCCAGAAATGCAGAGATCGCACCAGCCGCACGCCACGCCGGGATCGACCAGAACCCGGGTACCCGCCGCGAAGTGGGCCCCGGTAGGGGCCGAGTGCACCCTGCCCACCATCTCATGGCCCAAGATGCGGGGATAACGCACAGAGACATCCCCGGCGACGATCTTGATGTCGGTGCCGCAGATGCCCACCAGATCGACCCCCACCTCATAGAGATCTACTGACGACGGCTCAGGCACATCTGCGATCTCCACCACGTTCGGAGCGACGACTCTGACTGCTCTCACCGGCCTCCTCTACCGACGAGAGGCATGGTACGGATGGGAAAACGACCGTGTCAGCGGGCGCCCGACCCTGTTTCGTAGGATGCACGGTCGATGACCACGATCGACATCCATTGCCATCTCGCCACTCCGGAGAGCCTCGTGCCGGTCGAGCCCCACCGACGCCCTGAGTACGAGCCATACGACCACTACATGGGCTCGGACTCGGTCGCGCAGAATTCGAAGATGGTGCCCGGCATCATGCCGGCGCTCACCCGGCCGGAGGAGAGAATCGAGCACATGGACCGCATGGGCATCGACATGCAAGGGCTGGCCACCTTCGTGTCCGAGTACTCCTATTGGGCGCCGGCGAAGAGTGGAGCGGAATCGGCTCGGATCCAGAACGACAGAATCGCGCAGGCGGTCGCGGATCGCCCCGATCGATTCGTCGCCCTCGGGGCCACCGTGCCCCTCCAAGACGTCGACCTCGCGATCGCGGAGCTCGACCGCGCCATCGACCAACTCGGATTCAAAGGGCTCCAGATCGGGGGGACCGTCGACGGACACAATCTCGACGAACCTCGTTTCCGTCCCTTCTGGGCAGCAGTGGAAGCCAAGGGCGCTCCGGTCATCCTCCACCCCAACGGGTACCCCGAGAGTCAGCGTTTTGGGGACTACTTCATGGTCAACTGCATCGGCAACCCCCTGGAGACCATGGTGGCAGCCACCCGGATGATCTTCAGTGGACTGTTCGAGGACCACCCGGGCATCGACCTGGTCCTGCTCCATGGTGGTGGCTATCTGCCCTTCTATGCGTCCCGCGCCGACCATGCCTGGAACGTCCGGCCCGAGACCAGGGTGGCGATCCCCGATCGCCCTCCCAGCGACTACATGAGGAGGCTCTACTACGACTCCGTGGTGTTTCAGCCTCTCTATCTCCGGCATCTCGTCGAGGTCGTGGGCGCCGACCACGTGTTGCTGGGCACCGACTTCCCCTTCGACATGGCCGAGACCGACCCACTCGGCCTGATCGAAGCCACCGATGGGCTCACCGACCTCGACCGCGCCGCCATATCCGGTGAGAATGCCGCCCGCCTGTTCCGGATCGGCTGACATCCCCGTCTGGCCCAGTGCAACGAAAGGGTCACACACTTCGCTCATCGGGTTCCAGGGCCCTGCGCCGGGCTCAGGTGCGAGAGGACAGGGGCAGCGTGCCCACCAGCCCTGAGTAGCCGTCGACTGCGACAATGACGTCCTCATCGGCGCCCGGCCCGACCCCGCAGACCGCGGGCACACCCAGCGACCTGGCCGCCTCGAACACGTGCGCTGCCGGGCTGCCGGCATCGGTCACCAGGGCGGCTGCATCCCAGAGCAGCTGGGAGAGACTGGGAAGGGCTCCGGTGGCGGTGATGACGCTCCGGGGCGGAGGCCCGTCTCCGGACGTCGCCACCCGATAGCGAACACCGGCACCCAGCCCAACCGCCGCTGCGGTTCCCTGGACGACATTGCCATGGTCGAAGACGACGGCGGCTACCAGCGGCTCCCAGGGTTGGGCTCCGATCCGCCCGGGCGAGAGGCGACGGGGGCGCTCGAGGGCGGTGCCCAGTTCGGCGACGGTGAGATGCCACACCAGAGCCGCATCACGGAGAGCTCCGGCGGAGGCGAGCCGGGTTCCCAGTTCGGAGATGATCCCCATGAGCTCACCAGCTTGCTCCGGGTCGGGGGTTTGAAGAGATTCGACCGTCGGTAGGGCGTCTGACGGGTCGAGGCCACGGAGCCGGCTGAGAACCGAAGCGGCCGCGGTGAGTGCATCTCCACTGGGACGAGCCCACACTTGCGCGGTCAGCTCTCTACTCAGGGTCACCGCCCGCTCCAGCAGATCACCATCAGGCACGTCCGAAGGCCCGAACGATCCGGGCAGCACGGCCGACGGCCCGAACGACCCGGGCAGCCCCGCCACGGCCCAAGGCAGGACCAGCTCCCGTCCCAGCCGACCCGGCGCCGTCATCAGGGCCCGAACGACGGGTAGCAGGTCCTTCGCTGTCAGGGATCGGCTCCGAAGCGGCAATGGGCGGGGTGATGGAGTGGCGCTCATCTGCAGGACCCACAATCCTTCTGAGAGACCCCACTCGAATCGGCATCGCCCGAAGCTCTTTTCAGCCGTCTGCAGCAGCGAACGGATCTCCTCCAGGGTCGCCTCTCCGACCAGGGCGATGGCGGCGGCACCATCCCAACCCTGATCAGGCGCAAACCTGGCGGTATCGCCCTTGACCCAGCCCTGCAGCAGTGGCGCAGGAGAGCCTTCCGTCACATGCACCTCGACCGAATCGTCGTTGCCGGACTCGGCGGTTCCGGAGACGGAGGGCTCGATCATCGGCTGGACCAGCACCGCCATGCCGGTGGCACCGGGCCGGTGGCCGGTGGCCTCGTGACGTGCCAGCGCATCCACCGTGAATACAGAGGCCCAGCAACCGACCACCGCCTTGGGTAGCTCCTCGGGAGCAAGTCCGACATAGGACGCAAAGGCGCCGGCCCACTCGGCGCTGCCTTCGAGAGGGCTCGAGGAACGAGCAACCAAGGAACTGGAGAGCTCAGCTCCTCTGGGG
>DASUSU010000006.1:0-13064 GCA_036374915.1 Acidimicrobiia bacterium
CGCGTGTGGGGACGGGAGCCGCCGGGGAGGGCGATCGGGATCCGGGCCGGATCGGCCGGATCGGTGGTGGTGCTACCAGCGGTAGTGGGCGAACGCCTTGTTGGACTCCGCCATCTTGTGAACGTCTTCTTTGCGTTTTATCGCCGCCCCGGTGTAGTTCGAGGCGTCGAGAATCTCGTTGGCCAACCGCATCGACATCGTCGGCTCCCGCCGCTGACGTGCGTAGTTGACCAGCCAGCGGATGGCCAGGCTCTCCTGACGGCGGGCGGGCACTTCCACCGGCACCTGATAGGAGCTACCACCGACCCGGCGGGACCGGACCTCCACCTGGGGCTTGATGTTGTCGACCGCGCGCTTCAGGATCACGCTCGGGTCCTGGCTGGTGCGCTGCTCGACGACTTCGAGGGCGCCGTAGACGATCTCCCGTGCGGTGTTCTTCTTTCCCTTCCACAAGACCTTGTTGATGACCTTGCTGACCAGGGCGCTGCGGAATACCGGGTCTGGCTCGACCTTGCGCTTCTGTGCCGGTGCCCTGCGCATCAGGAGTCCTTCTTCGATCCGTAACGGCTGCGGGCCTGCCTGCGATCGTTGACCCCCGAGGCGTCGAGCGTGCCCCGGATCACCTTGTAGCGAACACCGGGAAGATCGCGGACCCGACCCCCGCGCACCAGGACGATGCTGTGCTCCTGGAGGTTGTGGCCTTCGCCCGGGATGTAGGCGGTGACTTCGATCTGCGACGAGAGACGGACCCGGGCCACCTTGCGCAAGGCCGAGTTCGGCTTCTTCGGGGTGACCGTGTAGACGCGGGTGCAAACCCCGCGTCTTTGCGGGGCACCGCCGAGTGCGGCCGTCTTGGCCTTCTTCTTCTTTGGCTTCCTGCCCTCGCGGACAAGTTGCTCGATCGTCGGCATGATGCTCCTAAGCCGGGAACGGGCGCCGGGCGCAGCCCAAGCACCGATCCTGCTGTGAAACCTTGCGTACCGGGCACGGAATGTGCCCGGCCCATCCGGTCGCGCTCGATCAACGAACGGCCCCGGACGAAACACGGATTCTACGTGTCTTGCCGGATTAGGGCAATTTGGGAGGATGGCGACCCGGTGCGTCGGCTACGGGGTGGTGGTCGTGGTCGTCGTGCTGGTGGTCGTGGTGGTGGTGGTGGATTGGGTTGTGGTGGTGGTTTCCGGCAGGGTCGTGGTCGTGCTCGCGGTCGTGGTGGGGGTGGTGGTGGTCGTGCTGGTCGTCGGGGTCGTCGTGGTCGTGGTGGTGGTGGGGGCGGTGGTCGGCGAGGTCCCGGGGGCTCCGGGAGCGGTGGTGGGAGGTGTGGTCGGGGACGATCCCGGCGTGGTGGAAGTGGTGGGGCCGGTGGGAGCGGCCGGGCTGGTGGTGGGAGGGGCGCCCGGGCTCGGGGTGCCGCGACGGGCCGGCCGACCGCTGCCCGGATCGGCCTGGGTCGTCGACGTCTGCGGGACGGTCGTTGTGCTCCCCCGACCGGTGGTCGACACGATCATCGACGTTGTGGTGGGGCTGGAGAGCTCGGCCGCGGCCACTTCGCTCTCGGACCTCGGCTCGCATGACCGCACCGGGAGCCGCTCCGGATCTTCGACCTCGGCGACCGCCTCCGCATCGACATAGACCAGACCGCCGAGCCCCCTCTGGTCACGGAGGACGTAGGAGCGTCCGTCCTCGCTGCGGCCGACGACCTCGACGGTCTCGCCGTCGAACACCGAGCCGAGCTCTGACTCACCCGGGCAGCCGGCCACCCCGCGGGTCTCGATCACCTTCCCCGTCGTCTCATACCCGGCCCGACCGATCCAGGCCACCCCGTAGACCGCACCGACACCGAGTCCAACCACGGCGAGCACCATGAGGATCCGGGTCATGGTGACGATGTCGAAGCTGCGACGTCGCCGGTGCCCACCGCGAGGGGAGGGCCCGGTCTTGAGTCGGTTCGCCACCTCCCGGGCGAGCTCGTCGGGGGCCAGACGTCGAGAGTGTCGTCTCCCCGGTGGACCTTGGCTGTGACTCATGGACAGGACCTCGACTGTGACCCGGATAGATCCGCAGTCCCGCCGGGCGAGAAGCTATGTGACGGGATCCTCGCTGTCAACGTATGAAGGAACCGCCCCGAAGGGCGGTTCCTTCTCTTCTTCATGCAGGGCGTCACGTATACGTGACGCCCTGCATTAGGAACGCGGTTTCCCTACTCCTCTTCGTCGGCTCCGCCGCCGCTGAGACTGCCCCCGAGGGAGGCGAGCCATTCGGCTGGGTCCTCGGGGAGGCTCTCGTCTTCGCCGGGGGCGGAGAGACCGCCCTCGAGGAAGCCGAGCGAGGCGACGGTGGTGGCGCCGGGCAGGGCAGGCTGGAGCGACTGGTACTGCTGGGCGCCGGTCCCCGCCGGGATCAGCTTGCCGATGATCACGTTCTCCTTGAGACCCCGCATGAAGTCGGAGCGGCCCTGGATGGCGGCGTCGGTGAGCACCCGGGTCGTCTCCTGGAACGAGGCTGCCGACAGCCACGAGTCCGTGGCCAGCGACGCCTTGGTGATCCCCATCAGCTCGGGCCGACCCTCCGCCGGCCTCTTCCCCGCGGTGACCAACTCCCGGTTGGCGTCGCGGAAGTGCTGGTCGTCGATCAGGGCGGCGGGCAGGAAGTCGGAGTCGCTGGGCGACACCACCCTCACCCGACGCAGCATCTGGCGAACGATCATCTCGATGTGCTTGTCGTGGATCTCCACGCCCTGGGAGCGATACACCTCCTGCACCTGGTCGACCAGATACTGCTGGGTGGCCCGCACCCCGCGGATGTCGAGCACCTCCTTGGGATCGAGCGGTCCCTCGGTCAGTTGGGTGCCCGCCTCGATCTCGGCGCCGTTGCTCACCCGCATCTTGGCGTAGCGGGAGATCGGATAGACCGCCTCCTCGTCGCCGGCGTTGAGCACGATGCGTCGCCCGTCGCCGTCCTCGACCAGGTTGACCACGCCCTTGGCGTCGGAGAGGACGGCCTTGCCCTTGGGGGTCCGCGCCTCGAACAGCTCGACCACCCGGGGAAGACCATGTGTGATGTCCTCGCCGGCGACACCACCGGTGTGGAAGGTGCGCATGGTGAGCTGGGTGCCCGGCTCGCCGATCGACTGGGCGGCCATGATCCCGACCGCCTCCCCGGTCTCGACCATCCGGCCCGTGGCCAGGGACAGCCCGTAGCAGGCCTGGCACACACCACCACGGGTGTCACAGGTCAGCGGCGACCGGACCCGGACCGACTCGACGTCGGCCTTCTCGATGGCGTGCAGCTCCTTGGTGCCGAGAACGGTCCCGGCCCTGAGCTTCTCGTCGTCGACCGTGGCCACCAGGGTGCGGCCCTCCTTGAGGTCGTCGGCCAGCACTCGGCCGTAGATGCGCGAGCGCAGGTTCCTGATCTTGGCCCCCCGCTCGTCGACCACCGAGATGACGATCCCCTTGTCGGTCTCGCAGTCGAGGTCGAGGATGATCATCTCCTGGGAGACATCGACCAGACGTCTGGTCAGATAGCCCGAGTCCGCGGTTCGAAGGGCGGTGTCGGCCAGGCCCTTCCGGGCCCCGTGGGTCGAGATGAAGTACTCGAGGACCGAGAGACCCTCCCTGAAGTTGGCGATGATCGGTCGGGGGATGATGTCGCCCTTGGGGTTGGCGACAAGCCCGCGCATGCCCGCGATCTGACGCACCTGCATCATGTTCCCGCGCGCCCCGGAGCCCACCATCATGTCGAGGGCGTTGAACTTCTCCGACTTGAGATTGCCCTTCATCGCCTCGGTCACCTTCTCGGTAGCCTCGGTCCAGATCTCGATCAGCTCCTGACGACGCTCCTCGTCGGTGACGACGCCCTTCTGGAACAGGCCCTGCACCTTGTCGGCCCGCTCCTCGTACTCGGCGATGATGGCCGGCTTCTCCACCGGGGTCCTCACGTCGTCGAGGGCGATGGTGAGACCGGCCTTGGTGGCGTACCTGAACCCGAGATCCTTGATCCCGTCCAGGGTCTCGGCCACAGCCGACCGGGGATAGCGCTCGATCACGGTCTCGATCAACCGGCGGATCTCCGCCTTGATGATGACCGAGTCGACGAAGGGGAACCCCTCGGGCAGCACCTGGTTGATGAAGAGACGCCCCAGCGTGGTCTCGGAGAGACCGGCCGGATCCAGCGGCTCCTCGGTGAGCAGTGAGCCCAGGGTGGGCTTGAGGTCGGCGTGGATCTCGGGATCCCCGGCCAGGTCTCCGAGACGGATCCTGATCGGGGCGTGCAGCGACAGCTCGCCGATCTCGTGGGCCATGACCGCCTCGTCGAGGTCGACGAAGGTCCGCCCGGCGCCCTTGGCGTCGTCGACCCGCTCGGATAGGTAGTAGATCCCGATGACCATGTCCTGGGACGGGGTGACGATGGGGCGGCCCGAGGCGGGCGAGAGCACGTTGTTCGAGCTGAGCATCAGGATCCGGGCCTCGGCCTGCGCCTCGGCCGACAGCGGCAGGTGGACCGCCATCTGGTCGCCGTCGAAGTCGGCGTTGAACGCCTCACAGACCAGCGGGTGGATCTGGATCGCCTTGCCCTCGACCAGCACCGGCTCGAAGGCCTGGATGCCGAGACGGTGCAGGGTGGGGGCCCGGTTGAGCAGGACCGGGTGCTCCTGGATCACATCGGAGAGCACGTCCCAGACCTGGGGGCGCTGCCGCTCCACCATCCGCTTGGCCGCCTTGATGTTCTGGGCGAGGTCGAGGTCGACCAGCCGCTTCATCACGAACGGCTTGAACAGCTCGAGGGCCATGATCTTGGGCAGACCGCACTGGTGCAGCTTGAGCTGGGGACCGACCACGATCACGGAGCGGCCCGAGTAGTCGACCCGCTTGCCGAGCAGGTTCTGACGGAACCGCCCCTGCTTGCCCTTGAGCTTGTCGGAGAGCGACTTGAGGGCGCGGTTGCCCGGGCCGGTCACGGCGCGGCCGCGACGACCGTTGTCGAACAGGGCGTCGACCGCCTCCTGGAGCATGCGCTTCTCGTTGTTGACGATGATCTCGGGGGCGCCCAGGTCCAACAGCCTCTTGAGACGGTTGTTCCGGTTGATGACGCGGCGGTAGAGGTCGTTGAGATCGGAGGTGGCGAAGCGGCCGCCGTCGAGCTGGACCATCGGCCGCAGGTCGGGAGGGATCACCGGGACCGTCTCCAGGATCATGTCCTCGGGCCGGTTCTCGCCCTCCCAGAACGGCTTGACCACCTTCATCCGCTGTGTGGCCCGCTGACGCTTCTGAGCCGACCCGGCGTCGAGGTTCTCCTCGAGCTGGGCCATCTCGGCGTCGAGGTCGAGATGGGAGAGCAGCGCCTTCACCGCCTCGGCGCCCATCCCTCCCTCGAAGTAGTCGGCGTAGCGGAAGTAGATCTCACGCCACAGCTGCTCCGACTCGACCAGGTCCTTGGGCTTGAACTTGCGGAAGGTGTCGTAGGCGTCCTCGATCAGCTCGATCTCGCGGTCGGAGCGCTCCTGGCGGTCCTTGATCTCCCGCTCCACTTCCTTCTTGCGGGCGTTGATCTCCTGGCTCTTGGCCCCGCCCTCCTCCATTCGCTCCAGCTCGTCTTCGAGAGCCTCGAGCCGGACCTGGTGCCATTCGGAGAACTCGGAGCGGACCACTTCGATCTCGTCGCGCATGGCGGCCTCGAGCTCGGGCAGGTCCTTCTGCCGCTTCTCGTCGTCGACGGAGGTGATGATGTAGCTGGCGAAGTAGATGACCTTCTCCAGCTCCTTGGGCGACATGTCGAGCAGGTATCCGAGACGGCTGGGGACGCCTTTGAAGAACCAGATGTGGGTGACCGGGGCGGCGAGCTCGATGTGACCCATGCGCTCGCGCCGCACCTTGGACCGGGTGACCTCGACGCCGCAACGCTCGCAGATGATCCCCTTGTACCGGATCCTCTTGTACTTGCCGCAGTAGCACTCCCAGTCCCGCTGCGGGCCGAAGATGCGCTCGTCGAAGAGACCCTCCTTCTCGGGGCGAAGGGTGCGGTAGTTGATCGTCTCCGGCTTCTTCACCTCCCCGTAGGACCAGGCCCGGATCTGGTCGCTGGAGGCAAGACCGATCTTCAGTTCATCAAAGAGTTGCTGCGCCATGTACTCGTCTTCCGTCCTTCGTCTTCAATTGCGCCTGCGATGTGTGAAACCGATGCCTATTCCGAGTCGGGGCGCTCGGGCCGGCTCAGGTCGATGCCGAGGGTCTCCACCGAGCGGTAGGTCTCCTCTTCGAGCTCCCTGAGCTCGACTTCCTCACCGGCGGAGAGCATCTCCACGTTGAGGCAGAGACTCTGCATCTCCTTGACCAGCACCCGGAACGACTCCGGGATGCCGGGCTCGGGGATGTTGTCTCCCTTGACGATCGCCTCGTAGACCTTGACCCTGCCCTGGACGTCGTCCGACTTGATGGTGAGCAGCTCCTGGAGGGCGTAGGCGGCCCCGTATGCCTCGAGCGCCCACACCTCCATCTCGCCGAACCGCTGCCCGCCGAACTGGGCCTTACCACCGAGCGGCTGCTGGGTGATCATGCTGTAGGGGCCGGTGGAGCGAGCGTGGATCTTCTCGTCGACCAGGTGGACCAGCTTCAGCATGTAGATGTACCCCACCGTCACCGGGCTGTCGAAGGGCTCACCGGTCCGGCCGTCGATGAGGACCGCCTTGCCGTCGTCGCCGACCAGGCGATCGCCGTCACGGTTGGGCCGGGCGCTCTTGATCACCTGAAGGATCTCGTCCTCGCGGGCACCGTCGAACACCGGGGTGGCCACCTTGGTCCACGGCTGGGCGCCGCCGACCGCCGGGCTCGTCCCCTCGAACGGCTCCCACCCCTGGGCGGCTGCCCAACCGAGATGGGTCTCGAGGACCTGGCCCAGGTTCATCCTGGAGGGGACGCCGAGCGGGGAGAGGATGATGTCGACCGGGGTCCCGTCGGCGAGGAAGGGCATCTCCTCCTCGGGGAGGACCTTGGAGATGACCCCCTTGTTGCCGTGGCGGCCGGCCAGCTTGTCCCCTTCGGAGATCTTGCGCTGCTGGGCGACATAGATGCGAACCAACTCGTTGACCCCGGGCGGGAGGTCATAGCCCTCCGCCCGCTTGAACACCTTGACCGCGATGACCTTGCCGGTCTCACCGTGCGGGACCTTGAGCGAGGTGTCACGGACCTCACGCGCCTTCTCACCGAAGATGGCGCGGAGCAGACGCTCCTCTGGGGTGAGCTCGGTCTCGCCCTTCGGCGTCACCTTGCCCACCAGGTAGTCGCCGGGGCCGACTTCGGCGCCGACCCGGATGATCCCCTCGTCGTCGAGGTTGGCCAGCACCTCTTCGGGGACGTTGGGGATGTCCCGGGTGATCTCCTCCGCCCCGAGCTTGGTGTCACGGGCGTCGATCTCGTGCTCCTCGATGTGAATCGAGGTGAGCACGTCGTCTTTGACCAGACGCTCGGAGATGATGATGGCGTCCTCGAAGTTGTGGCCCTGCCACGGCATGAAGGCGACCAGCAGGTTGCGGCCGAGGGCGAGCTCACCGGTCTCGGTGGAGGGCCCGTCGGCGAGCACGTCGCCAACCTTGACCTTGTCCCCCTCGCGCACCAATGGCTTGTGGTTCATGCAGGTGCCCTGGTTGGAGCGTCGGAACTTGTCGAGGACGAAGGTGTGCTTCTTGTTGGTCTCCTTCTCCTTGACCACGATCTCCTCGCCGGTGACCTCGACCACCTCTCCCACCACGGGCGAGATGATCATGTCGCCGGAGTCCTGGGCGGCGCGCTGCTCGACACCGGTCCCGACCAGCGGTGCATCGGCGGTGAGCAGCGGCACGGCCTGGCGCTGCATGTTGGAGCCCATCAGGGCGCGGTTGGCGTCGTCGTGCTCGAGGAAGGGGATCAGCGAAGTCGAGACCGAGACGATCTGCTTCGGCGATACGTCCATGTAGTCGACTTCCTTGGGCGGCACGTACTCGACCTCGCCGCCGGCGCGGCGAACCAGGACCCGGGGGTTCTGAAAGGCACCGTCCTCCTTGAGGGGGGCGTTGGCCTGGGCGATGACGAACCGCTCCTCCTCGATCGCGGTCAGGTACTCGACCTTGGCGGTGACCTTGCCCGACTCGACCTTCCGATACGGGGTCTCGATGAACCCGAACTCGTTGACCCGGGCGTAGGAGGCGAGAGACCCGATCAGACCGATGTTGGGGCCTTCCGGGGTCTCGATCGGGCACATCCGGCCGTAGTGGGAGGGATGGACGTCGCGAACCTCGAAGCCGGCCCGCTCCCGGGAGAGCCCGCCGGGGCCGAGTGCGGAGAGACGGCGTCGGTGGGTGAGCCCGGCCAGCGGGTTGGGCTGGTCCATGAACTGGGAGAGCTGGGAGGTGCCGAAGAACTCCTTGATCGCCGCGGTCACCGGCCTGATGTTGATCAGGCTCTGCGGGGTGATCGCGTCGGGGTCCTGAGTGGTCATCCGTTCCCGGACCACACGCTCGAGACGGGTCAGCCCGACCCGGACCTGGTTCTGGACCAATTCCCCGACGGTGCGGATGCGACGGTTGCCGAAGTGATCGATGTCGTCGGTGTTGACGTTGATCTCGGCCCCCACGTGGGTGACCATCGTCGACTCACCGGCGTGCAACGCCACCAGGTACTTGATCGCGTCGATGATGTCCTCGTCCCGGAGCAGCTGGAGACCCTCGGCCCGATAGTCGGCAGGAGTCTCGACGCGGTACTTCTGGCTGATCTTGTAGCGGCCGACCCGGGTCAGGTCGTAGCGCTTCGGGTTGCGGAACAGGGTCTGGATCAGGCCACGCGCCGACTCGACCGTGGTCGGCTCACCGGGGCGGAGCTTGCGGTACAGGTCGAGCAGCGCCTCTTCCTTGGTGTGGGCGGTGTCCTTCTCGATGGTGTTCTTGATCGACTCGGCGTTGTCGAAGAGGGCGAGAATCTCCTCGTCGGTCTCGGCGATGCCGAGCGCCTTGAGGAAGGCCGAGATGTACTGGCGCCGCTTGCGGTCGACCCGGACCCCGATGGTGTCCTTCTTGTCGGTGTCGAACTCGAGCCATGCGCCGCGGCCGGGGATGATCTTTCCCGAGTAGATCTCCTTGTCCGAGGTCTTGTCCGAGGTGACGTCGAAGTAGATGCCCGGGGAGCGGACCAGCTGGGAGACGATGACCCGCTCGGTGCCGTTGATGATGAAGACACCCTTGTCGGTCATGATCGGGAAGTCGCCGAGGAACACCTGCTGCTCCTTGATCTCACCGGTCTGGCGGTTCATGAACCGTGCGGTGACGAACAGGGGCATCGCGTAGTTGGCGTCCCGCTCCTTGGCCTCTTCCAGTGTCATCTGGGGCTCGCCGAAGCGATGATCGGTCAGCTCGAGGGCGAGCGACCCGGTGAAGTCCTCGATCGGGCTGATCTCCTCGAAGATCTCACGGAAGCCCTCGTCGAGGAACCACTGAAAAGACTCGTGTTGTACCGCGAGGAGGTCGGGGAGGGGGAGGACTTCGGGGATCTTTCCAAACGAAAAGCGCTCAGCAACGCGCGAAACCAAGGGGGGCCTCCTGAGGAATGCGGATCAGATCTAAGTAACGCAGACAAGGCATGCTAACAGACGCGTCAGCATGCCTTCAATTGAATCTTCAGCTGTCAAGACAGATCGCCCGGCGATCTGTCCCGAACCCCGGAGGGTCGTTGGTCAGCATACAGCGGAGCGTCGAAAAGCGTCAAGGGTCTCGCGGCCTGACGGCGGCGAGACCCGCCGCAGGCCGCAAGCCCTAGGACCTATGGCCTAGGAAACCGAGATCCGTTGGAGACGCTCGGGGTCGAGCACCCGGATGTGTCGATAGCCGGTCTCGACCGCGCCCTGCTCGCGGAGACGGCCCAGCGCCTCGTTCACCGACTGCCGGCTCACGCCGAGCAAGGTGGCGATCGTGGTCTGGGAGAGGTGGACATCGCCGCGTGTGTCCGCTTCCTCGCCGAGCAGGTCGGCGACCTGTCCCAGCACCGTCTTGTGCATCAGCCTGATCACCCTGCGCTGCATGCCCTCGAGCTGTCTCAGACCCGCCACCAGCCAGCGCAGACAGATCGCCGGGTTCCGGGCCAGCTCGCGGAGCAGCCGCTCCCGGGCGAACCGGAACACCCTGACCCGGGTCAGCGCCTGGGTCGAGGAGATGTAGGGGGTTCCGCCGAACATGGCGATGTCACCCAACACCGCGCCGGCGCCGACCTGGGCGACCACCCGCCTCACACTCCCCTCGCCCCGATAGACCTCGATCAGACCGGACTCCACCAGGTAGACGGCCGATGCCTCTTCACCTTCCCGGAAGAGATGGGCCCCCGGGTACTTGGAGACGACCTCGGCCACGCCGACCAGGGACTCGAAGTCCTGGGTGGTCAACGGGGAATAGTCGGGCCGGCCGAAGGAGCGGGCCAGCCAGGCCATGTGCTGCTGGTCGGCCTGGTCCGCCATCGGCTCGGAAACCATGGGCCTCACGCCGTTGTCTCCCATGCCCAGGAGATGAAGCGATTGGCCGTACCATGTCAGGGGATTTGGCCAAGCACGCCGCCCCGCTCTCCATATTCACCTGGGCTTTCCTGGCTCTTGGCCTGCTCCTCTTCGCCCTGGCCGGCCTGGGCTGGTCCAACCACGTGGCCAGCGAGGGCGAGCTGGTGGCCCACAACGTCAGCTTTGCCGGGATGGCGATGGGCGGGGCCGTTCCGAGTCAGGTCGAGTCCGCAGTCGCCGACCGGGCAGCAGAGGTCCTCGGCCGCGAGGTCACCATCGACTTCGGGCAAGGAGAGCTCGTCTTGCCCTTCGAGACGATCGGCTTCTCCTACGACCGGGAAGCCAACGCTGCCGCCATCCTCGGCGCCCGCCATCGAGGCTCGGTGTGGAGGCAGTTCTCATCCTGGGCGATCGGGGGGTTGGCGACACAGGTCGTCGAAGAACGGTGGGCTTTCGACCCGGACCGGGCCCGGACCGCACTCGACGACCACCCGGGGCTGACCCCGATCCAGTTCGTCGAGCCCATGATCGAGCCCGACGGCAGAGGGCGGCTGGTCTTGATCGAGGGAGTGATCGGCACCGAAGCCGACATCGACCAGATCGTCGAGCGACTGGGTGAAGTGGACCTCACCCGGCCCCCGGATCGCGTCGAGATCGACGTGGAGACGATTCTCCCCACCATCTCCGACGAGCAGGCCCGGGAGACAGTCGACGACCTCAACCAGCTGACCGGCGATGGTGTGGAGATCTCGGTCAACGGGCGCCATGCCACGCTCACCGCGGCCACGCTGCAGGCCCATCTCGTCATCGACATCGGCGGCGGACAGATCGAAGCCCGCTTCGACGGCGACGCGTTGCACACCACCTTGGAGAACACCATCGTCGGGCCGGTGGGGCCTTTCCTCGAGCCCACTTTCGACGTGAACGACGACGTCGTCACCGTGGTCACCACCGGCGAACCGCCTCCGGTCTGTTGCCGTCCCGGGGTGGGCGAGTGGCTGGGGGGGCGGATCATGGACGGCGCCAGGGGGCCCTTCGGCCTCCAGTCGCGCCCGACCGACGATCCCGCCCTGGTCGCCTGGGCCGACGGGAGCCTGATCGTGGAGAAGGTGAGCGAGTTCACCACGCCTCATGCCTGCTGTGAGACCCGGGTCCTCAACATCCAGAGGATGGCCGATCTGGTTCGAGGGGTGTACCTGGTGCCCGGGGAGACCTTGTCCCTCAACCAGTTCGTCGGCCCGCGCACGGTGGAGAACGGCTTCCTGCCGGCCGGGGCGATACGGCAGGGCCATCTCATCCAGGAGGTGGGTGGCGGTGTCTCCCAATTCGCCACCACCATCTTCAACGCCGCCTACTTCGCCGGGATGGACTTCGAGGAGTACCGGAGCCACACCATCTACTTCTCCAGATACCCCTTCGGGCGGGAAGCCACCATCTCCAGCCCGGCGCCGGACCTGGTCATGACCAACACCACCGATTACCCGATCCTGATCTGGACCTCATATACCGACGAGTCGATCACGGTGAGCATGTACTCGACGAGTCACATCACGGTCGAAGAGCTCGACCAGCGCACCTCGCGCCGTGGCGCCTGCACCCACGTCGAGACCGACCGGCAGCGCAGCTATCCCGACGGTCGGGTGCTGGTCGACACATTCGTCGCCGACTATCGGCCGGCCGAGGGGATCGACTGCAGTGGCAACCCGATACCTCCACCGATCGGATGAAGCGGACCGGCCAGCCCAGCTAGGAACCGACCACCGGGTCGTCACCGAAGCCCAGGGCGCTCATCAGGATGAGGATCGCGGCGAAGATGATCACGGCTGCGATCAGCCCGACCAGCCACGGTGGCAGCCGCCCTTTCCCGTCGTTCATGGGTGCATTGTGCCCCAGGGACGGGGTGTGGGACGACCAAACGAGACCCCAGGGCCCCGGTCCGGGGACCGGGGCCCTGGGTGTCACGGGCCGGAGATGTCGAGGCGGCTCAGCCGGTGAGCGCCTCGTGGACCGTGCCGATCTCGATCTTGCGCGGCTTGGCGGTCTCGGCCACCGGGATGGAGACGGTGAGGACCCCGTGGTCGTATCCGGCCTCGATCCGATCGGGATCGAGTCCCTCGCCCAGGAAGAACTGGCGAGAGAACGACCCGGTGGGACGCTCGTTGAGCAGGACCTGGGTCCCCTCCTCGCGCTGCCACTCCCGCGAAGCGCTCACGGTGAGGGTGTTCTTCTCCACGGTGAGGTCGATCGAGTCGGGATCGACTCCGGGAAGATCGAGATGGAGCCAGAAGCGATCGTCCTTGCGGTACGCATCCACCGGCATCAGGCTGAATCGGCTGCCACCCCAGACCTGACGGGTGAAACGATCGAAGTCGGAAAACGGGTCGGTGCGCATCAACATCGTCACATACCTCCTGACGTGTATTGGATTTCCGTAGCCGATATTACCCACTAAACCTGATATGTCAAGTAGCAGGTTTGCTACTGGTGCCTCTGTGGCTTCAACACCCCCGGGCGGCGGGATCGGGCCGGCCCCCCTCCCCACTTCCCGGCTCGGC
>DASUSU010000007.1:0-14541 GCA_036374915.1 Acidimicrobiia bacterium
CTTGATCCGGGCCACCTCGTTGTCGATCTCGGGGGGCAGTGTGTAGATCCTGGGCTCGAGGTCGTCGATGTTCAGAGCCAGGTACTCGGCCGCGAGCGCCTGGTTGGAGAACGACATGTCCATCACGTCGGCAGGATGGCCCTCGGCCGCACCCAGGTTGACCAGCCGTCCCTCGGCCGCAACCAGGAGGCGACGGCCATCGGCCAGCTCGAACTCGTCGAGGTTGTTGCGGATGCCACGACGGGCCACCGAGGCGGCGCGCAGAGCCGCCAGGTCGAGCTCTATGTCGAAGTGACCTGCATTGGCCAGGATCACTCCGTCCTTCATCACGTCGAAGTGCTCCATCCGCAACACGTGCTTGTTGCCGGTGACGGTGATGAAGATGTCGCCGACCCGGGCAGCCTCGGCCCCGGTCATCACCCGGTAGCCGTCCATCACCGCGGTGAGAGCGCGCACCGGGTCGACCTCGACCACGATCACACTCGCCCCCAAACCGTCCGCCCTGTTGGCCACCCCGCGCCCACAGTCCCCGTAGCCGATGACCACGATGTTCTGCCCGGCGAGCAGGACGTTGGTGGCCCGGATGATGCCGTCGATCGCCGACTGCCCGGTCCCATAGTGGTTGTCGAAGAGATGCTTGGTCGCCGAGTCGTTCACCGCCACCACGGGCACCCGGAGCGTGCCGTCGGCCGCCATCGCCTTGAGACGGATGACACCGGTCGTTGTCTCTTCGGTGGAGCCGATCACCTCGATGTCACGCCGGTCGGTGTGGAGCAGTGTGGCCAGATCGGCGCCGTCGTCCATCGTTATCGCGGGAGCATGATCGAGAACGGCGTTGATGTGCTTGTAGTAGGAATCGGCGTCCTCTCCCCTGATCGCGAACACGGGGATTCCCTCGGCGACGAGGGCAGCGGCCACGTCGTCCTGGGTGGAGAGCGGGTTCGAGGCGCAAAGCAGCGGTTCGGCGCCGCCGTCGCGGAGGGCGAGCATGAGGTTGGCGGTTTCTGCAGTGACATGGAGGCAGGCGGCGACAACCAGCCCGTCGAGCGGCTTCTCCTTGGCGAATCGCTCCCGGACGGTGGCCAGGACCTGCATCCTGCGTCCGGCCCAGTCGACTCTTCGGGCGCCCTCTTCGGCGAGGGAGGGGTTGGCGATGTCGTAGTTCATCTCAGTCCTTCGCTAGGAGTTTCTTCAGTCTCTCTATGGTCTCGACCGGCACCGGGTCGACACCCGCCTCGACGGCGAGCATCCAGGACACCAGGTCCCCACACACCGTGAGCGACATCAATCGGGCCAGCTCGCTCTTCCCGTGCGCCGGCACCTCGGCCAGCCAGGGGACGGCGAACTCAGTCAATGCCGAGGTGTGGTCGAGGCGATCTCGAACCCGTGCGTGATCGGATGCGTCGGTGACGGCCACGATCCCGATCAGGTCACGGGTGGTCGAGGGCAGGGTCTCCCACCCCACGATCTCGTTGTGGTCGAGCTCGGGGAGCACCGACCACCATGCCGGCATCTTGGCGTTCTCGTTGATCTGAGTCTTCCACCGCTGCGCCGCGGTTCCGCTGATCGGCCCACCTCCGTACACGATTGTGATCCGGCCGACCAGCCCTTTGGCCAGCCCGGACGCCATCCCCCAGGTCACCGAGCCCTCCCGGGCTGCCCCGTCCACCAACTCGGCGGACTCGTCGAGCGCCGAGGTCTGATCCGGCAGCATCCCGAGGGCATGGAGGAGACGGGCGACCGCCCCGGCCAGGTAGCCGATTGCGGCCCGAGGCTGAAGACCGGCTGGGACAGAAATGGTGGGCCAACCGTTCTGCGATGTGAGCTCGGCGAGCCGGCCTCCTGTGGTGATGGTGACGATCGGCAGCTCCGCCTCGGCGGCTGCCGTCACCAGGTCGAGGGTCTCTTCGGTGTTGCCCGAGTACGACGCTGCCACCACGACCGGCTTCACCCGTGACACCCAGCCGGGAAGCGGGGCGTAGCCCTTGTGCACCGCCACTCTTCCCTCGCTGCCCGAGGCGAGGGCCGCGCCGAAGTCACCCGAGATCCCGGAGCCGCCCATCCCGCCCACCAGCACTTCTTTCGCCGAAGCGACCTCGGGCATCTCGAGGTCCCGGGCCCATCGCAATTGGTCGCCCAGAGTCCTGATCATCGCCAACATGTCACTCATCGGGGGCCACCTTCCGCCTCCTCGACCAGCATCACCGGGATCCCGTCCCGCACCGGGTAGCGGCGGCCACACTCCGAGCACACGAGATGCGACGTGGCTTCGTCCTCGGTCAGGTCGGATTTGTCGACCGGGCAGACCAGGATGGCGGCCAACTCGGGATCGATCAGGGTCATCGGGTCTCCTCCAGGGTCTCCCTCAACTGCGCCAGCGCCTTGTCCAGGGCCGGCTCGCCCTCGGCCTCCACGTTGAGTCTCAGCAGGGGCTCGGTGTTGGACGGTCGCAGATTGAACCAGACATCACCCAGGTCGACCGACAACCCGTCGAGATGGTCGATCACCGCATCAGGGAACATGGCCTCGACCTTGGCCATCGAAGCTTCCGGGTCGGTCACCACGAAGTTGATCTCGCCCGAGGCACGGTAGGGCTCCACCTCACGGCGCAGAGCGGACAGGGGGCGACCGTCCTCGGAGATCACCCGGAGCAGGATGAGCATGGCCAGCATGCCCGAGTCGGCCCGATAGTTGTCGGCGAAGTAGTAGTGACCGCTGTGCTCTCCCCCGAACACCGCCCCGGACTCAGCCATTACCTGCTTGATGTAGCTGTGCCCCACCCGGGTCCGTATCGGGTTCCCGCCGGCGGCGCGCACGGTCTCGGCGACGGCGCGCGAGGTGATGAGATTGTGGATGATCGAGGCCCCCGGGTGACGATCCAGCATCCAGCGGGCGATGAGGGCGGTGACCGTGCTCCCGCTGACCGCTTTCGCCTCGTCGTCGATGAAGAAGGCCCGGTCGGCGTCGCCGTCGAAGGCTACGCCCAGGTCATGGCCGCCGGCATCGACCATCGCGATCAGATCGCGCAGGTTCTCCGGCTGGATCGGGTCGGCCGGGTGATTGGGGAAAGTCCCGTCCGGTTCGAGATAGAGACCGTCGAGAGTGGCGGCTATACGGGCGAATACCCGTTCGACGGTCACACCCGCCATTCCGTTCCCACCGTCGACGGCCACCCGGAGCGGGCCGATCGAGGAAGCATCCACGATGGAGAGGAGATGCTCGACGTAGTCGTCGGTCGCATCGACCCGGCGCACCGAGCCCTCGGTTGGGCCGGGGGGAGACTCCCCGCCGAGGACGTCGGTCTTGATCTGGCCCAGACCGGTCTCCACACCCACCGGGGCGGCGCCGGCCCGACACAGCTTCAACCCGTTGTACTGGGGAGGGTTGTGGGAGGCGGTGATGATCGCCCCGGGAACCTGGTACTTGCCCGAGTAGAAGTAGACGAGGTCGGTGGGCACCTCGCCCAGATCGACCACATCGGCACCGGCTCGGGTCATCCCGGCCACCAATGCGTCGAACAGCCCCTCCGAGGATTCACGGCAATCTCGACCCACGGCGATCGTCTCGGTCTCGACCAGGGCGACGAAGGCGCCGCCCACCAGGCGGAACAGCTCCGCATCGACCTCTCCATTGTCGGTGCGGCCGCGGATGTCGTAGGCCTTGAATACTGAGTGGGGGTCCATCAACGGCGAAGTCTAGGGGTGGCCTATCCCATGCCCATTCCTACACTGCCGCTCCGATGCGCCCCACCTTCTCGATCGTTGTCCCGGTATACAACGAGGCAGCTTTCATCCCCCGGGCGCTTCCCGCCCTGATCGACCAGATGGAGAGCCTGGGCGAGACCTACCGCATCTTGATAGTCGAGAACGGATCCGTCGACGACACGGCGAAGGTGACGAGACAGGTGGCGGGCGAGTTCCCGGTCACCGTCCTCTCCCTCGACCGGCCCGACTACGGGGCGGCGATGCGTGAGGGCTTCCTCGCCGCCGATGGTGACTGGGTGGTCAACTTCGACATCGACTACTTCTCGGCCGAGTTCCTGGCCCGCGTGATCGCCATGGACCAGGTCGATCTGGTCATCGCATCGAAGCGGGATCCCAGTTCGGAGGACCGGCGGCCCCTGATCCGACGGGTCGCCACCCGGGTGTTCAATCTGATGCTGCGCACGATCCTCGGCTCCAGGGTGAGCGACACCCACGGCATGAAGGCGTTCCGGCGCAACCTGGTCGAAGAGCTGGCGCCATCGGTGGTGAGCCGCAAGGACCTTTTCGATACCGAACTGGTGGTGAGAGCGGAACGAGCCGGCTACCGGATCGAGGAAGTGCCGGTCGTGGTGGAGGAGATGAGGGTGACCAGGTCCTCGCTGGTGAAACGAGCTCCCAGAACAGTGATCGGCCTGTTCAGAATCCGAAGGATCCTGAGCAGCCATAAGCCATAGGCAACAAGCCTCAGGCCAGAACGCGCTCTGGCCTATTGCCTATGACCTATTGCTTATGGCTCTTGTCTTCCCCCAGAGCACCGCTCCCAACAAGACCACCACGCCTGCCAGCGAAGCGATCTTTCCTCCGCTTTCGGCCCAGGTTTCTTCGAACTCGAGGACGACGGTCTCTTCGGTGGGCACCACCACCATCAGCGAGGGTGTGGCCCGCCAGGGCCCGTCGGCTCCCCGGGCGGTCCAGTTCGGGAAGTAGGACACCTTGACCAGATGGGGCACCCCGATCGCAGTAGTCGTGAACGAGATCCGGTGGTTCTCGACCACGACGTCGCTCACCGCGTCGGCGGGAACGTCGAGCTGCACGCTGGGCCGCTCGTCCAACGACTGGATCCGGGGCCAATCGGCGGGGCCGTCGGCCACCACCCAGCGATCCAGGTTGTCCACGTCTTCGTACCAGTCGAGGGCCATGTCGAAGAAGCTGGGCAGCTCACGCCCGTCGTCGCCGACCACGGTGGCCGCACCGGTCAGGGAGGCGAACACATTTCGCTCCGGCACCTCGTACACCGAAGGCAGGAAACTGGCCGCTTCGACCAGCTCGGTGTCGGGGAGCCGGTAGATGGTGAACGGGCCGGTGGTGGCCAGCCGGGTCAACTCGGCGACGCCGTCGGCTCGCTCGGTCGCTTCCGGCGTCACCGACACGTAGTAGTCGACCCCGAACAGGGCGAGGTGCTTCAGCCCCCGCTCGATTTCGCCGGTGTGATATCTCAGTCCCGGAATCGGGTTGGACGGCCTCTCCGACATCTCCGACGAGGTGATGAAGTGGAAGGGCGTGGTCAGGGACGACTCGAAGTAGAGACCTTCCATCGAGGGGTGCGAGCCCTCGGTCCAGTAGGGAATGAGCATCGGCGACATGGGGGTGCCGTAGATCTCGAGCTCCTCGTTTGCCGCTTCCCAATGGACCCGTCCGTCGGGGAGAGCATCGATTTCGGTCATCAGCGCCTCGTATTCGGGCCAGGGTTGTTTCGACTCGTAGCCCTCGTAGTTCCATCGGGCCCAGCCGTCGACGAAGGTCACCCCGGCGAGCGCCCCGAGCACCACCACCGTCACCATGGTCCCGGTGAGGAAGGTGCGGGTGGAAAGGGTGGGATCCCACATGAATGAGACAGCCATGAGCAGCGCTCCGGCGACTGCGACCGGGACCCAGGCCCAGACCGGGAACTCCGTGGAGTCGGCGACGATGGACGCTGCGACCACGGTGATGAGGGCGATCAGGGCGCGCGGCCAGTGGGCGGAGAGGCGGGATGGCAGTCTTCGCGACAGCCATATGACGACCGCCCCGGCGCCGACCGCGGCGAAGAAGGCCACCCCGAAGTACCAGTACGGGAGGAGCCGGCCGTTCCAGAGCTTCCACCGCTCCCCCCCGAACACCGTCGGGAAGAGCTCGGGCATGAGGTTGGGCAGAGGGAAGTACAGGATCGGGAGCAGGGTCGCCGCCATCAACGGGGCGGCTCGGGCGGTGCGACGACCGAGCCAGATCGCCCCTGGTATCGCCAGCGGGAGGAGGAGCCAGAGCTCCACGGGGAAGATGTCCTTCCACTTGGACAGCGGGGTCCAGGCCATGTCGGAGGTGAACCCGATCCTGGCAATCAGCGGCAAGGCCCAGAATGCAGCGATGGACAAGCCCCAGACCCACACCACCAGAGTCCTCCACACGCCCTTGCGCCAGGGCAGCACGAACAGGGAGGCGAAGACGACCACGATCGTGGTCAGGACATGGGAGAGGGCGGTCACGGCAAGGGCCAGGGCTGCCCACTTCAGGTACTTGCGGTCATCTCGGATCGCCCGTATCAGCAGACCCAGATAGAGGAGGGACAGGGCGAAGGACCACGAGTAGGCGAACTCACCGGCCAGCGTCGAAGCGATGTTGCCGCCGTAGATCGAATAGCTCTCGTAGAAGGCGAACACCACCCCCGACCCCGCCGCGACCAGGGAGATGTGGCTGCCCAGGCGCATCGACCGGGCCAGGTAGTAGGCGGCCGGTGGCATGGCGATGAGGCCCATGACCGTGACGATCTTGAATGCGACCCCGTAGGGCAGGAACAGGTCGAAGAGGACGATGGTGAGCGACGGGAGAGGGAAGTAGAAGTAGAAGGCCGGGAAGCCGGCGAACCAGTCGTTGGACCAGCCGAGGATCCTGCCTTCGGGGAGGAGATGGTCCCGGAGATAGGCGGGGCCGAGCACGTGGGCCCCCATGTCGCCTCCGGTCGGGGTGGTCGAAGAGACGATCCACCACGGGTTCATCACCACGAAGATGACCAGCGAGATCCCGGCGATTGCGAGAACGATCGGCCAGGGGTTGGCCCTGACCCCCGCCCTGAGTGCCGTCACGCCCGATGCTGTCGGACGATCTCCAGGACCTGGGAGATGTCGATCTCGACACCGTCCCGATTCCACCACCGTTCCTCGCAATGGTGACAGGCGAAGAAGAGCACCTGAGTCCCGTCGGGGAGCACGTGCTCGATCTCCATCACATCAGGTTTTGAGCACTGTGGGCAGTCCATATCGTCTCGACCTCGGGCAGGTGGATATCGTATGAGGATTCGGCGGCTACGACAACGACTCGTCGTCGAGAAGCCGCCCGACGTACCGGCTTCTTCGTCGCCCGTTTTCGGTCCAGTAGGCGTACCAATACGGGCCGTGAGGGCATCTGGTGCAGCCCGACTTCCCGCATCGCACCGTCTGCTGCCGCATGTGGACCCGGGGGTGCCCTTCGGCGGTGAGTGCGCCCGAGCCTTGGAGCTGGGCCCGGGTCAGGATGAGAAGACGGCGGAGGTCGTGCTCGTCGAGCTCCTTGACCGCATCCAACAGGTCGCGGTCCAGAGCCATCAGGCCACGGAGAGCGGGGCGAACAGCCGCGTGACCGTGCGCCGGTCGGTCAAGGTCCATCCCAACGGCGGGATCATCCGGTCGGCATGGTCGGCGCACATGGCGTACCCGTGCCGATCCAGGCCATGGACCAGATCGTCCATCCACACCGAACTGTCGGCATAGGAGAACGTCATTACGGCGGCCGCCGGGGAACCGCAACGGGCACAACTGAGGATCATCTCCGAAACGGTAGGAGTTGGAGACTCCCCATTCAAGGACCCAAGTGTTCCAGGGCTCGATCGGGCATCCCGGGGAATCGGGTGGCCATCCCTTCTTCGGTGACGATCAACGTGCACGGGACCGCATCGATGCCCAACTCGGCGAAGGGCCCGGGATCATCGTCCCAGTCGATCTCGACGAATGCGGTGGGACCGAGTGCGTCGACCAGGCGGGCACGCGCCGCCGCACAGTCGACACAGGTCGCCGACGAGAACAGATAGACCCCGGGGCCGAGCCCGGCCGCCTTGGTTTTGACCGGATCGGCGACCCGTCGGCGGAGGATCAGGGCCACGCCGAGGGCAAGCACGATCCCGGCGGTCACCAGCGCCAGCCGGAGCCAGACCTCACTCATCGGGGATGGGGACTCCGATGCTGTAGGCGGTCCCGGTCGGTGTGGTTGTCACCGACAGAGCGACCAGGGATGCTTCCGACTTGACCGAGTAGGCATTGGCGTTGCCTTCGATCAGGTCGACTTCGAGCACCGTCCCAGCCGCCACGACGTATTGCTCGGCTGCAGACTGCTCGCGGTGAGCGGTGACGACGACCGTGGCGTCTTCCAGGCCGGCGTTGAGGATCACGGTGCTGCCCGTGTTCCCCGGCGTCAGGCCCGCCGCCGGGAGCAGCCATCTCGACGCCGGTGCGGTTGCCCCACTCGTGATGGCGACTCCCGCCTCCGTCCTCGTGCGCAGGAAGACCGCTACCGGCTGGGTGGAGACCACCCGCATCGCCGAGGCCACCTCGAATCCGAGCTCGCCGAGCGAGACGACAGAAACCCCGCGACCCGGCACCACACCCTCCTGAAACGCCTCGACCACTCCCTCTGGCCCGTAGACGTCGAGTTGATACTCGACATCGGCCGACACACCGGTCGAGATGACCAGATCAGCTGCGGCCCCACTGGCCGGGACCGGCACATACCAGTCCAGCGCCGGAGCCACCGAGTGCCAGAGGGCGACGTCGACCCCGACCCCGTAGCGACCGGCGGCCATGACGCTGCCGCTGACCACCTCGACGGTGATGGACAGGGTCTCCCGGCCCGGCAGGACCTCGGAGAGGTCGACGAGGACCGACGAGCGCGACGGGACCGAGATCCCGCGGAGCGTGGGGGCGGTCTCCAACCCCGACTCCGACTGGACCACCAGGTCGACCAGGGCCTCGCCCGCGTACGGATTCATGAGATGGACCTGGTACTGCTCGTCGCTGACCGTGGAGCCTCCGGCAAGGAGGGTTTGCTGGACCGGGGTGGCGACACACGACTCGAGCGCCACCGACTCGGCTCCGAGAAGCAGGGAACCGGCAGCGGATTGCGGGCCGGGCAGCTCGGCCAGACCGGCGGCCGTGCCCAGGGCGGCGACATCGGCGAGGGCTACGGCGGCGGATCCGGACGCGCCGGTCGAGAACTGGGCAGAGCCGACCGGTCCGCCACCGGCAAAGGCGGTGAAGCGTCCTTCGCCGTTGACACTCGAGGCCAGTCCTACGGTCGTGCTTCTGCCACTCCCCTCCTCCACCGGGCACACCGCGACCGGCGGCGGGTCGATGGCCGACACCGGCTCGGTCTCGGGCGGTTCCGACCCCGGGAGGATCAGGACCGCGGCGGCCAGAGCGGCCACAGTCAGAGCGAACAGCGCCCTGATCATCGGCGAATCCTTCCCGCAACGATCAGGCCGAGGGCGAGCACCAGAAGAACGGCGGCCAGGTAGGGGGCCCAGCGGAGATATCCCCCGGCCTCGAATCGGGCCTCACCCTCGGTCGCCGAGACGGTCGTGAACCAGTCTTCCAGCTCGGGCTCGGGTTGCCATCCCTGCGAGTAGCTCACCCTGAGCGCCGCACGGTCGGCCCTGCTCGCCCCGGCGAATCCGGTCCCGTCCCTGCGCCAGACGACCTCGTCACCGATGGCGGCCAGTGGCAGTGCGTCGGGGTTCTCGAACACCCTCGCCCCGGTGGCGAGCGGGGTCGGCACCAGATCGAGTTGGGATTCCAGAATGTCGTCGAGCGGCGACTCGTCGCCTTCGACGACCACCCAGGCGATCGAGAACTCGGAGAGGAGGGAGCCGGGTCGAAGCTCCGCCCCTGTGGCGATGTGGTCGATGGCACCGTCCAGTTGCTGGTCGCCCGTTTGCGGCTCGGGCAGCCATACCTCGTCGATGGTGGTCCCCTCGCCGTCCACCGTCCGGTACCAGACCCCGGGGCCTGCCCGCACCTCGCCGGGGATCAGGCTCCGATCGGTGGAGACCACAAGGACACGCTGTGGGCTCCCCGATTCGGCCAGGGTCGAGGCGAATGCGAACCGGTCGTTCAGGTCACCTGGTGGGAGCCCGAGCCGGCCGTCGAGAAGAGCCAGCGCGGAGAGGACGAGGATGGCCGTCGCACCAAGCGACGCCAGGAGTCGTCGAGGCTCGATGCTGAGCCGGTCGAAGGCGGCAGACACCACGATCGCGGAGCCGAAGGAGGCCACGACCAGGGCCGCCTCCTCGACGCCAGGCCCCCCGAGCGGGAGACGAACAACGAGAAGACTCCCCAATCCGATCAGGGCGCCGAAGAACCCGAGACGGCGGGTGCGCCCGCTGATCAACATCAGCGGGATCGCCGCGGCCGCGATCAGAACCGGCCACCAATCCGGGACCGCCAACCCGAGCCGACGCTCCACCTCGGTCAGCCATCCCCGGTCGTCGTAGACGAACCCCGCGGCCACCACCCCGGCGGGGAGGGTGCACAGACCGAGCCGGATGGAGGAGCCGCTTCCGCCGACCAGCCGCCACAACACCGCTGCTGTCAGTGGGATGGCGCCTAGGACCGGAGAGACTGCGGTCAACATGATCGTCCAGGCCAGGGCCCAGCCGATGTGGGTCAGCCAGCTCTTGGCCCGATCGTCGGGGTGAAGGATCACCGAGCGAACCGCCCAGGGGAGCAGTGCTGCCCCTCCCAATGCCAGCCAGGAGCCGGCGCCGACGACGAGAGCTGTTCCCGGGCCCGCCAACACGACCAGACCGGACAGATAGCGGCCCGGGCCCCGGAAGCCGAGCCGGCCGGCCAGCCGTCCCATCCCGAGAACGGCCATCACCGCGAACAGGATCGTGACCAGGGTGCGGGCCGCCCCCTCGGCTCCGAACCAGAGCATGGAGACGAACCCGGTGAATCCGGCCGAGGGGTGCACCGCGTCGGCCGATCCGAGCCCGGAGTCGTTCCATCCGGCCAGGAACCGGTCGAGGGCGACCGTGGGGGGCTCGAAGGGAAAGCTGAATCCTGCGTTGGGCACGCCGGCGAAGATGATCGACCAGGAAGCCAAAACGACGATCCCTGCCGCCAGGAGCGCTCCCCAGATGCCTGGGCTGGACCAGATCCTCCTCGTCCCACGAGCCAGGGCCTGGTCGTCGTCGAAGACGGAGAGGATCCGATCGGTGAGCTCGGACCCGACCTCGCGGAGACGGACCGACCCTCTCGACTGGAATCGGAACAGCTCTTCGTCGCCGAAGGCGCGAACCGGGCGGAATCGCCGCCGTGACCCGATCGTCGAGGGAAGGTGCGCGATGTTCCACAGCCAGGAAAGCAGGTGGCTGGCTCCCACTCTCCAGCGCAGGAGAAGCAAGCTGGCCAGCGAATCGACAATCGACACGATGATGTCGAAGGGAACGACCCAGAGCAGGGTGATCGGTCGGTACGCCTTGAGCATGGCGCGCAGCCGCCCGGCCTCCTCGCGCCACCCCGATCCCTTCTGCCCGCATCGCGCCTGGTGGTACACCTCCGACGAGGGGACGGTGATCACTCTCCCCCCGGCGAGACGGACCCGCTGCGAGAAGTCGAGCCCGGCCGCCACCGGCTCGAGCCGGTCGTCCAAGCCCCGCAATCCCTGGGCCAGGTCGCGTCGGACCAGCATGGAGACCGAAGAGACGAATGCGACCTCCCGCACCACGTCGTATTGCTGCAGGTCGATCTCTCCTTCGTCGAGCCCGGAGAAGGGATCGCCGAAGACATCGGTGGCGCTCCCGATCGACTCCAGCTGGTCCCTGGTCCCGGCCAAGAGCAGCTTCGAGCCCCCGAGCGATGCATCATTGCGGCCGAGCTCCGATACGAGGGCGGCCAGCGCGTCGGGACGGGGACGGGCGTCGGAGTGGAGTATCCAGAGGTAGTCGACCTCGGGATCGGCGCCGATGATGGCCTCTTCGAGAGTCCGAGTCAGACCCACGCCTGGTGGTAGATCGTCCTCCGGAGCGCCGATCACCACCACTTCGTGGATGCCGTCGTACACCTGGCGATCGACGGTGGCCAGGGCCGCCTCGAGGTCGGCGCCCTCCACCAGGGTGAGGATCACCCTGACTCGGGGCGCGTCCGGAGGCGCCAGTGGTGTCGATTCGTCCGCGACCTGCGGAGCTGAAGCACTTGTCATGCGGGAGGACATTGTGAACCGGACCGCGTCTCTGGGCAATACCGTGGGAACGGATGAACGTTGTAGAGCTCTCGGGTGGTGTGGGTGGAGCGCGACTGGCCCGGGGTCTCGACGCCGTCGATGACGTCGCCCTGACCGTTGTGGTCAATGTCGGCGACGACCTGCCCACCCATGCCCTCTACGTCTCCCCCGACCTCGACACGGTGGTCTACACCCTGGCCGGGATCGAAGGTCCCCAAGGGTGGGGACGGGTCGACGACACCTTCGTGACCAACACCGAACTGGCCCGATTCGGGGTCGACAACACCTTCCGCCTCGGGGATCTCGACCTCGCCCTGAAGATCTACCGCACCGAGGGTCTTCAGTCGGGGCTCACCCTCTCGGCCATCACCGACGTCGTCCGGTCCGGTTTCGGGCTCGACGCCTCGATCCTGCCCGCCTCGAACGACCGGATTCGGACGATGGTGACCACGACAGACGGGGACAGACTGACCTTCCAGGAGTACTTCGTCGCCCGGCGCCATCAGGATCCGGTCCGCCAGGTCGAATTCGAAGGGGCGGGAACAGCGAGTCCGGCGCCCGGGGTGATCGAGGCCATCGACGCCGCCGACCTCCTCGTCATCGGGCCCTCCAACCCGCCCCTCTCCATCTGGCCGATCCTGGCCATCGACCCGATCGAGCGGGCGGTCCGCCGTCATCCCCGGGTCGTCGCGGTGAGCCCCCTGATCGGCGGCAAGGCACTCAAGGGCCCGGCTCACTCGGTGTTGGCGGATCTCGGGCTCGGCGCCGGGACCCGGGCCGTGATCGCCTCCTACCGAGGTCTGATCGACACTCTGGTGGTCGACGTCAGCGACGTCGCCGATTCCGGGGAGATCGACGGCGTCACGGTCGTCGCCATGGACACCCGCATCGCCGGGCGGACCGAGGCGATGCGGCTCGCCGAGGGGATACTGAGGCTATGAACCTCCAGGTCCTCCCGCTCACCGGGATCGAAGCCGTGACGCCGAGCGAAGAGATCACCGATGTCCTCGGCGACGCCTTGGAGCGGGTCGGGCCGGTCGACGGCGACGTCCTGGTCGTCACCCACAAGATCGTCTCCAAGGCCGAGGGTCGGGTGGTGACGGTGGAAGGGGACGAAGAGGTCTTCAAACGCCGGTTGGTGGAGTCCGAAGCGGTCTCGATCGTGAGACGGCGGGGAACCCTGATCATCGCCGAGACCGAACACGGCTTCATCTGCGCCAATGCCGGTGTGGACCGGTCCAATGCCGAGCCCGGCACCATGATCCTGCTCCCGGAAGACCCGGACCGGTCGGCGCACCGGATACGGACCCGTCTCCGGCGCCGGTTCGGGATCGACCTCCCCGTGATCATCTCCGACACGTTTGGCCGGCCGTGGAGACGCGGTCTGACCGACATCGCCATCGGTGTGTCCGGGCTCGAGGCAATCGTCGACCTCAAGGGGACCCGGGACTGGGCCGGGCGCGAGCTGGAGGTGACCGAGATCGCCGTCGCCGACGAGCTCGCCTCGGCCGCCGACCTGGTGATGGGAAAGGCAGAAGGGATACCTGCCGCTTTGATCAGGGGTTACGAGGGGCCGCGCGGTGAGGGACGAGGGGCAGACCTGGTGCGACCACCCGAAGAGGACTTGTTTCGTTGAGGCCACAGAACGCGCTCTGGCCTAGGGCCTAGGGCCTAGGGCCTACGGCCGTCAGGCCCCCGGTCGGCCCAGGCCCCAGTAGTCGAGACCGACCGCGCGCACCTTCTTCGGGTCGAGGAGGTTGCGGGCGTCGACTATGCGATGACCCCGCATCGCCTTCGACACCGCCGCCATGTCCACGGCCAGGAACTCGGGCCACTCGGTGGCGATCAAGAGCACGTCGGCATCGGTCACCGCCGCGATCGGATCGGCGGCCATGGTGAGCAGATCGGTATGGGCCTCGGGGTCGTAGGCCACCACCTCGGCGCCGTCCGCCTCGAGGAGGGCGGCAATGCGCATCGCCGGCGATTCCCTCACGTCATCGGTGCCCGCCTTGAAGGCGATTCCCCACATCGCGATACGTCTGCCCCGAAGACCGCCGCCGGCCGCCTGGCGAACCTTGTCCGCCACCCGGCGTCGCTGATCCTCGTCGGCCACTATCACCGCGCGCAGGAGCTCGAAGTCGTACCCGGCGTCCTGGGCGACGGCGATGAGCGCGGACGTGTCCTTGGGGAAGCAGGAACCGCCGTAGCCCGGTCCTGGCTGGAGGAAGTGTGACCCGATGCGATGGTCCATGCCCAGACCCTGGACCACGTCGAGGATGTCGGCTCCGACCGCCTCACACACGTTGGCCAGGGTGTTGACAAATGTGAGTCGCGCCGCCAGGTAGGCGTTGGAGGCGTACTTGATCATCTCGGCCGAGGTGGGGTCGGTGATGACGACCGGCGCGTCGAGCGTGCGATACAGATCGGCCACTGCCTGCGCGTCCGACTCGTCCCACGCCCCGACCACGATCCGGTCCGGCTCGAGGAAGTCCTCTACCGCCCTTCCTTCGCGCAGGAACTCGGGATGAGAGACGATTCGGCCCGGGCTGCCCAG
>DASUSU010000008.1:0-9388 GCA_036374915.1 Acidimicrobiia bacterium
GTGGCCGCGTACAACCCACGCACTTCGGGGATGGTCCAGATGAACTCGGTCGGGTAGGTGTCGAGGGGTGATCCGTTCTCGTCCCGAATCGTCACCGTCGCCTCCCGGTCGGGAGCAGCGAGGAACTGGTCGGTCTCGGGATCGACCAGGGCGAACAGGACCCGCTGCTCCCCCACACCGACACTTCCGTTGCTCGAGGCGACCACGGCGAACGGGGTGACCTGGTCGGAGCCGCACGCAGCCAAGAGAAGGGCCAGCACCACCAGCGCGCCCGACATCCTCCTCATCTGGCCAACACGTCCAGCATGACCGCGGCGAACAAGGCGGAGAGGTACACAGTCGAAGTCGTGAACAGACGCATTGCCTCTTCGGGGCGCCGGTAGACACGCCAGGTGTCCCAGAGGAACCAGCCGCCGAGAGCGATTGCGCCCACCAAATAGATCCAGCGCATCCCGGCCACCGGCACGAGAAGGAAGCTCACCCCAACCATGAGACCGGTGTAGAGCAGCATCTTGCGGGTGGTCGCCTCCACGCCGGCCACCACCGGGAGCATGGGGACCCCGGCCCGCTCGTAGTCGTCCCGGTAACGGATGGCCAGGGCCCAGAAGTGGGGCGGCGTCCAGTAGAAGACAACCAGGAAGAGCACCCATGCCGGGAGGTCGAGGCTGCCGGTGACCGCGGCCCAGCCGACCAGGGTCGGGGCCGCCCCCGCCGCCCCTCCGATCACGATGTTCTGCGAGCTGGTTCGCTTCAGGCCGATCGTGTAGACGAATACGTAGAACAAGAGGGCGGCGGTGGAGACGGCGGCCGCAACCAGGTTGGTGGTCGCCCAGAGCCAGGCGAACCCGGCGACGCCGAGGACGATGCCGAAGACCAGTGCCTTGCCCGGTGCCACCTCCTCTCGGGCCAGGGGCCTCGACCTGGTCCGTCTCATGATCTGGTCGATGTCGCGATCGACGTAGTTGTTGAGCGCATTGGCCCCCCCGGCGGAGAGAGAGCCGCCGATCAGCGTGGCGATCACCGGCCAGGTGCCGGGCCAGCGACCGGCGGCGAGCACCATGGCGGGCACGGTGGTGATCAGCAGCAGTTCGATGATCCGGGGCTTGGTCAGCGCGAAGTAGGCGGCGAGTCGAGATCGCCCCGACCCGGCCACGAGCAGGGTGGTGTCGGGGACGAGCGGCGCCGCCAGATCATGTCCCTCAGTGGACATCGCGCCCCTCCTCGACCGGGGTCACCTCTTCCTTCTCCGCTGCGGCCCGCTTCGCCTTCCGCTCCGCCCAGCGCAGGGCGACGACGGCCAACAGGGCGGGGATGACGAAGACCCCGACTTCGTCGATACCCCAGTAGTGAGCAAAGGTCAACATCATCCCGCCAGGATCAGTAAGCCCAGTGTGGTCAGCGCAACCATAAGGAGAAGCATCGCGTACTGGGAGCGCACGGCCCCGGTCCCGAAGTCCCCGAGCGCCCGGTCATGGGCCAGCACCACGCCGAGGACATGGCCGGTGACGATCACGGCCACCTGGGCGTACCAGACCGGCTGGGAGGAAGTGATGAAGAAGTCGATGGTTCGGTCGGCGGTCCCGAACAGGTCCCACCCCAGCCCGAACGGGTCGGAGACGGCGGCGACGAGCTGCTGGCCTTCGAAGACGATCAGGGTCAGATAGTGGGCCACGGCGTAGGCGAGGGCGATAGGCACCAGGGTGTGGGCGAATCGGGTCGCCACCTTCGTTGCCGTCCACGCCCCGCCCACCATCCGTGCCGCCACCCATGAAGCCAGCCAGTAGGCGAGCCCGATCATGAGGATCGAGCCGAGAAGGAGGATCGTCTCCCCGAACCGGGTGCGCCCGAACTCCCCGAGCAGGTCCCGGAAGCCCTGGGTTGCGGATGCCCCGTCGAAGCTGACGGTGCCGATCGCAACCACCACGAATGCGGGAAGGCCGCGCCACTCGGGGACGACGGCGAGCGCCCGCAGCCATCCCCGCCACACCAGACGCCCGTCGGCCCGTCTCCCGACTGGCGAGATCGAGGAGATGAGCCGGTTGTAAGGGGTGAACAGGTCGAACACGGCCAGCCCGGTCTCCCGACCCGCATAGGCCATCGCCGCCATCAGGAACAGGGTGTAGACCAGCGCCGCGGCTCCAAGAGCGAAAGGATCGCCCGAGACGGGGCTGACCAGCTCCAACCAGATCCAGGCCACGAAGAGGACGGTGGCGGGCCAGATCCCGAACCGATCGAGGAGCCAGACCCGCTCCCCTCGCCCCACCCGAAGGGCGCGTCCCAGTGAGCGCCAGGGATTGAGGTCGGTGTACCAGTCACCGACGACAGCCCCGGCGAAGGGGACCACCAGCCAGAATCCGACCCAGACCAGGACCGGTGCGATGGTGGGACGGCCCGACACGGTCTCCGCGCCGAGCAACGGGGGAAGGAGTTGCCCGATCACGAGGAGGAGACCGATCATCCCCAGGGCGGGCAGGGCCCATCCCCGGCGTATGACGAGCCGGGCGGGCTGGTGACGGGGGCCGGTCTGGAGCCGGGGCTCGGGCCAGAGCACGGCCAGGGCGACGAAGCTGATCACGAGGACGACCCCCGCCCCCACCACGAAGTAGCTGACCGGGACCGGCAAATCCAACCTCCCCCCGATCCCGTGAGCCAGCGCCACCCCCGGCAACCCCACCACCACCACGGCAACGAGCAGGGCAACGAACCCGAGCCGCCGAACCGCGTTCCTAATGCAGGGCGTCACGGATATGTGACGCCCTGCATTGCGTTTGCGGCGTCGGACCATCTCACGGTGTCACCTCGAGCTCGAACAGGGGGAGGTGGCTCGACTCCAGCTCCACCTCGAAGATTCCGGGAACGTCGGCAGCGAAGTCGATCTCGAACGGTGTCCCGGCCACCGTTTCGAAGTACCGGTCATAACCGTGGACATGGATCTCGTCGTCGATGTCGGAAAGCACCCAGACCGACACCTGGTCGCCGACGTCGAAGCCGAACCGGTCCGGGCCCGTCACCTCGCCGGCCGACACGGTGACGTCGATAGCCCGGGTCGTGCTGGTGGTCGAGACGACGGCGGTTGTCGTTGGCGCCGAGGTGGTACTGGTCGCGGCGGCGACGGTGCTGGTGACGATTGGAGTCGTCGACGTCGACGAAGCCGTTGTGGCGACCCCGGCCTCACCGCTGCAAGCCCCGATCGCCAACAACACCCCGAGAAGCCCGGCCAGCCTGGTGCGCATCCGGCGACGCTAGATGCGGAGACTCCCGTTGATGGAATCGGCATAGGCTCCCCGCGATGCGATGGGTGCGGCGAATCCTGCTCGGCGTGCTCGTGCTCGCAGCGGCGATCACGGTGCTCCTGCTCTTCCTGATCAGGCGCCCCTTCCCTCAGGTCGACGGCGAGCTCGAGGTGGCCGGCCTCGACGCTCGGGTCGAAATCGTCCGAGACGTCGACGGGGTCCCGCACATCTATGCCGAGACGGAGCACGACCTCTTCTTCGCCCAGGGCTACGTCCATGCCCAGGACCGGTTCTGGCAGATGGACTTCTGGCGCCACATCGGGGCGGCACGGCTCTCGGAGATGTTCGGGGACAGTCAGGTCGAGACCGACATGTTCCTCCGCTCGCTCGACTTCACCGGTCTGGCCGAACGGGAGCTGGAAGCATTGCCCGAAGGGCACAGGGAGATCCTGGAGTCGTACGCCGACGGGGTCAACGCATACATCGCCGATCGCGGCCCGTCGCGGATCAGCCTGGAGTACTCGATCCTCCCGCTGCAGGCGTCCGGATACGAGATCGAGCCGTGGACCCCGGTCCACACCCTCACCTGGGCGAAGGTGATGTCCTGGGACCTGAGCTGGAACATGCTCCAGGAGATCGACCGGGCAGACCTCAGCATCGATCTGCCCGAGGAGCGCGTCGCCCAGCTCTACCCGGCCTATCCGGGGCAACACCCGGTGATCGTGCCCTCTGACCAGGCTGCGACTTCCAGCGCGCCCGTCACCTCTCTCGAACCGGCCGTCCTCTCCGCCCTCGGCGACGCCGGGCGCAAGGCCCGTGCCGTCCGGGAGGTCACAGGCGGCGGGTTCGCCGGGATCGGCTCGAACAACTGGGTGGTGGGCGGATCACACACCGAGACGGGGCTCCCCATCCTGGCCAACGACCCGCACCTCGCTATCCAGATGCCCTCGATCTGGTACCAGAACGGCCTCCATTGCACCGGAGAGTGCAGCTACCAACTGGCCGGCTTCTCCTTCGCCGGAACCCCGGGGGTGATCATCGGGCACAACGACCACATCGCCTGGGGGGTCACCAACGAAGCCGCCGACACCCAGGACCTGTTCATCGAGAAGGTCAACCCCGCCGACCCGACCCAGTACGAGTACCAGGGGGAATGGCTCGACATGGAGATGCGCCCCGAGACGATCGAGGTGGCGGGCGGGGAGGACGTGAGCTACGAGGTGAGGGTCACCCGCCACGGACCGGTGATCTCCGACACCTACTTCGAGGAGCCCCCGTTCCGGGGGTCGGCGCTCGAGCTACCCGACGGGTATGCGGTCTCCCTCTCCTGGCAGACCCTCGAGCCATCGACGCTGGTGGAGGCGATCATCGGGATCAACCGGGCCACCGGCTACGAGGAGTTCCGGTCCGCCCTGGCCAAGTGGGACATCGCCGGGCAGAACGTTGTCTACGCCGACGTCGAGGGGAACATCGCCTACCAGTCGACCGGTGAGATCCCCATCCGGGCAAGCGGCGACGGGAGTTGGCCGGTGCCGGGGTGGACCGGAGAACACGACTGGACCGGGACGGTTCCCTTCGAAGACCTGCCCGGGATGCTCAACCCGCCTCGTGACTACATCGTCACCGCCAACAACCCGGTCGTCGCCCCGGGGAGCGAGCCCTTCTTCTCGGTCGACTCGGACCACGGCTACCGGGCGGCCCGAATCGAGGAGATGATCGAGACCATCCCCGCCAGACTCTCGGTTGCCTCGGCTCAGGCGATGCAGATGGACAACCGTGACGGGGGCGCGCCGAATCTGGTGCCCCATCTGCTCGCGCTCAGCCCCGAGACCGAGGCGGTGACCGCCATGCAAGAGGTGCTGGCCGCGTGGTCCGATGGCCCGGGGGCGTTTCAGGCCGACCCCGGCTCGCCCGGCGCCGCGGCATATCAGGTGTTGTGGGCCCATCTCCTCCGTCTCGCCTTCCACGACGACCTGCCCGAGGACTCCTGGCCGGAAGGGGGAAGTCGCTGGTTCGAGATCGTCGCCGCCCTGCTCGAGACTTCGAACGATCCCTTCTGGGACGACACCGCCACCGATGTCGTCGAGGACCGCGACATGATCCTGGAACAGGCCATGGCGGCCGCCCACGAAGAGCTGACCGGGATGCTGGGAGCGGACGCATCTGCCTGGCGCTGGGGCGAAGTCCACGTCGGCAGCTTCGAGAACCAGAGCTTCGGCCAGTCGGGGATCGGCCCGATCGAGTGGCTGTTCAACCGCACCGCTCCGAGACGTCTCGGGGGGAGTGCCGACATCGTCAACGCGGTCGGGTTCCATCCTCCCGATGGCTACCGGGTCGACTGGATCCCCTCGATGCGGATGGTGGTCGACCTGGCCGATCCCGGCTCTTCGACCTGGATCAACTCGACGGGCCAGTCGGGACATGCCTTCCACGCCCACTACGACGACATGATCGAGCCGTGGGCCGACGGCGAGCAGCGCCCGATGCGTTGGGAGCGTGATCAGGTGGACGAAGGGGCGGAGAGCACGCTCACCCTGAGCCCGCCCTGATCGGCCGCGGTCGCCTCCACCAACGTGTCGTAGAAGGCCACGGCGCCACCCCAGTCGCTGGCGGTGTCGTTGGTCAGGGCGTTGGCATTGGCCTCCTCGCCCCACCATCCCCACGGGATGGCGGCGAGACCGGGGCGTAGCCGGTCGCTGATCCGCGCCGGGAGCGTCAGCTCGCCCCGGTCGTTGAAGACTCGGACATTGTCGCCCTCGGAGATGCCCCGCGCCTCGGCATCGACCGGGTCGATCTCGAAGTAGGGGCCGCGCTCCCGGTCGGCATGGTGCTTGGAGTAGCTGGTGTTGAGGAACCTGGTGTGGGTCTTCGGGGTGAGCAGGACCAGTGGGTATCGCTCGCTCAGCTCGCTCCCCGGGCCCTCTGCCGAAGGTGCGTACCCGGGCAGCGGGTCACGACCGGCGTCGGCCATCGGCTGGGAGTGGAGATGGGCCTTGCCATCGTCGGTGGCGAAGCCACCGTTGGCGTAGGGGAGCAGCTCGTCGGGGAGGTCGAGCCTGAGAAAGCCGCGGGCACGCAGCTCGTCCAGATCGACATCGGGAAGCGACCGGCGCAGGAGGGTCTCATCGTCGAGGTCGAACACGGGATCGTCGAAGCCCATGGCCCGGGCGAGACGACGCCAAAGCTCGGTATTGGGGACCGCCTCGCCCAGCGGCTCTATGGCCGGGTGGTTCCAGCCGAGGTAGAGATGGCCCCAGGATTGGACCACGTCGACCTGCTCGATCTGGGTGGTGGCGGGGAACACCACGTCGGCGTAGCGGGCCGTGTCGGTGAGGAATTGCTCGCTGACCACGGTGAACAGGTCGTCACGGCTGAGACCGCGACGGATCGCCGCCGCGTTCGGCGCCGAGACCACCGGATTGCCGTTCCAGACGAAGAGGGCGTGGACCCCCATCTCCTCCGAGGTGAGCACCTGACCGAGGCGGTTCATGCTCACGCCACGGGTCGGCTGCTCGACTTCGAACAGCGCCTGGTCGACCGGGATCTCCGACCAGATCCCCACCGACCGGGAGAGCCCGCCGCCGCGATGACGCCATGCACCGGTGAGGACGGGAAGACAGGCGAGGGCGCGGAAGAACATGGCGCCGTTCTCGTGGTGCTCTGCGCCGATCAACGTCCTGATGAACGAGCGAGGGGTCGATCCGTAGGCAGCGGCGAGAGACTCGATCTCGGCCGGGTCGAGGCCACAGACCTCCCCGGCCCGCTCCGGTGGCCACTCCGCGACCCGCTCGGCGAGTCGTTCGAACCCGACGCTGTGCGCTTGCACGTAGTCGTGATCTATCAGGTCGTCCCGGATCAGGACGTGCATCAGAGACAGCATGAGGGCGACGTCGGTACCGGGCAGCGGCTGGATGAACCAGTCGGCGGAGCCGGCGGTGATGGTCCGGATCGGGTCGATGACGACCACCTTCGCCCCGCCGGCACGGGCCTCTTGCACGAACGGCCAGAGGTGACGATTGGTGAGGCGCGTGTTGGTGCCCCAGAGGATCACCAGATCGGCGAACCTGACGTCCATCGGGTCGGCACTGCGGCCGTCCCCGTATGTGGCGGCCAGACCGGCGCCGGCGCTGGCCCCGCAGAGAGCGTCGATCTGTCGTGAGGCGCCGAGACGGGCGAAGAAGTGACGGTCGAGCAGGCTCATCTGGATCAGTCCCTGGGTCCCCGCATCGCTCCACGGGACGACCGCCTCCCCGCCGTGCTCGTCGACGATCTCACGGAGGCGTTCCGCCACCAGCCCCACCGCCTCGTCCCACGATGCCCGGCGGAACTCACCCGAGCCCTTGGCCCCGGTTCGGATCATCGGGTGGAGAACCCGGTCCGGGTGATAGACCCTCTCCAGGAAGCGGTTGACCTTGGGGCAGAGCTCGCCGCGCGAATAGGGATGCTCGGGGTTGCCCCGCATCTTCACCGCGCGACCGTCCTCCACGGTGACCACCCATCCACAGGAGTCGGGGCAATCGTGATGGCAGGTGCCCAGCACCACCTGGCTCGTCATCGGGGAGACGGTAGCGACGGGCGCCCGTCAGCCCCAGCCGGTTTTCCCTTGCCGTGAGGCGACCGGCGCCCATACCTGATGCAGTCCGTCACGAATACGTGACGCCCTGCATTAGGAACGCGGTTCACCAGCCTCGGGATGGCCCGGTGCCGGGGAGTCGGGCGTCCTGACGGTAGGGATAGACCTCGATGAGCTCGCCGGAGCGGATTCGCTCCTGCATCGCCTGCCATGCCTCGACCGAGAACAGGTCGGCATGATGGGCGAAGAAGACCTCCCTCAGCGGCGGCGCCAACCCGAGGAAGCTCTGGTGCTCCTCGGGGAACACATCGCGGGCCCCCACCGGGAACCACGGATCGGAGGCCAGCGCCTCGATCTCGTCCCGGGGCGGCGGCAGCTCGCGAAAGCTGATCTCGGTCAAGGGGCTCAGCTCGTCGTAGTCGTAGAACACGACCCGGCCGTGCCGGGTCACCCCGAAGTTCTTGGGGAGCAGGTCGCCGGGGAAGATGTTGGTCGAAGCCAGGTCCTTGATCGCCTGACCGAAGTCGATCACCGCATCCGCGGCGGCAGGACCGGCCGCCTCCCGGACGTAGATGTCGAGGGGAACGACCCTGCGCTCGACATAGACGTGGCTGATGATCACCGAGTCCCCTTCCAGCCTGACCGTGCCTGCCGCCTCGGAGAGCAGTTCGTCGAGCACCGCATCGGAGAATCGGGAACGCTGGAAGGCGAGATGCTGGAAGTCCTGGACGTCCATCAGCCTCCCCGCCCGATCGTGCTGGAACACCAGCCTGTACTTGCCCATGACGCTTCGCCGCGTTGCCCGTTTCGGGGGGAGGAACGTGTCCCGGATCACCTTGAACACGTCGTCGTATCCGGGCATGGTGAACACGATCATGACCATCCCCCTGGTCCCCGGGGCCAGTTCGAACTTCTCCTCGGTCGACCTGAGATGACGGAGGAGATCGCGATAGAGCTCGGTCTTCCCGTGCTTGTTCTGCCCGATGGCGATGTAGATCTCGGCCACCCGCTTGCGGGGCATGAGCCGTCGGAGGAATCGGACCAGGTCGTAGGGACGGGCCACGTCGACGTGGAAATACGACCTGGTGAAGCTGAACACGATCGACGCCTCGTTCTCGGTGAGGAGCACCGCGTCGACGAAGACGCCGTCCTCGCCGTTGCTCAGGGCGATGATGAGCGGGATCCGGTGCGAGCCGGCGTAGAGCAACCCGACGATGTAGGCGGACTGCCCGCGGTAGAAGACCGCCCGCACCACCTCCGCCTTGCCGATGGTGGCCAGAGCGCCCGGCTCGCTGAGCCGGGCGTCGATGCGTGCCCCCACCGCAGCTGCGTCCGCCTCCAGCCGGGCGTAGGGCACGGCGTGGGCGAACGAGGTCAGGATGTCGGTGACCAGCCCGAGGGTCGACTCACGGCGGTCGAAAGTCAGATACACAGGATCGGTGGACGGGCTGGGAGGCGTCCCGAAGTCCGAATCGACGAATTCGATGTGCTCGGCCACCCCGACCGTCCCGAACACACGCCGGGTCACCGAGTTGTAGAAGGTCTCGGCCAGCTCCCAGTCCTGGCGCTCGGCGATGAGCCC
>DASUSU010000009.1:0-9579 GCA_036374915.1 Acidimicrobiia bacterium
CCCGAGTCGGTGTACCCGTCCCAGTAGTAGTACTCGGGCAGGTAGGAGATCTCCCATTCGATGGCGTCGAGGAGGGTCTCGGGATCGTCGTCGCCACCGGCGGAGAACAGGGGCTGATAGACCCCCACCACGTCGCCGTCACAGGTCTCGGTCACAGGTGGCGTCCCGTCGATGATGAAGGCGGTCACCTCGGCGTCGGGGCAGATCTCGCCCCAGCCGAAGATGACGTGGGGCCCACCCTCCTTCGACATCAAATAGCCCTCGGCGAGACGGCTGTGGACGTCGACGCCCTGGTGATAGGGGGTCACCGGGTCGACGGTGGAGCCGAGGACGAGGACCGGGATCCCTTCGGCGGTGAGCGGCTCGGGCCGTCCCTCGGTCCCGGTGTGGGGCCAGAAGGCACAGGGGAGGTCGCCGTAGTACACCGATCCGAGACGAAGCGGCTCCTCGGGCGCGGCGTCGATCATGGCCTGGACCACGTCTTCGGCGGTCTCCCCCGGGTAGGCATAGTCGAGGCACTCGACGCCGTAGTACATGGCGTCGGACCAGGAGGGATCCTCGATCGGCTCCTCGGTCTGCGGGTCCACCACCAGGTTGACGTAGAGGAGCCGGAGCAGGGGGACCAGGTCGCCACGTCCTCCCTGGGCGGCCAGCGCCCTGAGGAAGAGCATGCGGTCGTATTCCTCGTAGAGATGGCCACTCGCCACCAACTCCAGGTCGGCGAGGCCGAAGCTGCGGGTGGCGGTGGTGCCGTCCGGCAGCGGGAACTCGACGGACAGCGGGCCCTCCAGGAGCAGGGTGTAGAGCCGGTCGTAGGCCTCGCCCCCGGCCATTCCCATGTCGGCGGCACACGACTCGTCCTGATCGCAGGCCTCGAGCATCAGGTCGAGTGTCCGGCTCGATGCCGCCGCCATGTCCTGGTGATAGGCGATTCCCTCCAGGGTCAGGTCGACCACACCGTCGATGATGAGCCGGTCCAGATGCTCACCGTGGGCCGCGGCGTAGGTCTGTCCCAACTGGGTGCCATAGCTCTCCCCGAACAGGACGAACTCCTCGAATCCGAGCGCCTGGCGAAACGCCTCCAGGTCTTCGACCACCTGGGCGGTGGAGACGTAGGCGAGCTCTTCGGGATTGCCCATCTCCTCGACACAGCCGGTGCTGAAGGTCTGGGCGGCCTCGACCAGGAGATTGAGGCCGGCCGCGGTGGCGATGTCAGCGGGAGCCCGGTAGTACGCGGTGGCGGCCCGGGGGCAGGTGAGCCCTCCCGAGCTGGCGATCCCGCGTTGGTCGAAGAACACGATGTCGAACTGCTCGGCGATGGAAGGGTCGTAGAGCGAGGTGTAGGAGTCGGCGACCGCGATGCCCGATGTCCCCGGCCCGCCGGTGGCGGTGACGAAAGCCCCCCGGCTCTCACCGGTGGCGGGAAGCACGGCGAAGGTGACCGAGATCGTCCTGTCGTCGGACGGATCGAAATGATCGAGCGGGAGATCGAGGCTGACACAGGTGAAGTCGGACTCGGGGCACGGCTCGCCACCGAGCGTCTCCAGGATCTCGGCGGTGGAAGGCCAGGGCATAGTCGTCGAAGTGCTCGCCGCCGCCGCGGTGGTGGTGGTCGAGCTCGGGGCAAGAGTGGTCACGATGATCGCCTCCGAGGTGCAGGCGCCCAGGAGGACAGCGATGAGGATGAAGACGACTCTCTTCACTGCGTCATCGTATGCGCCGGGAGGAAGCCGTTGGGTTCGGTTGGGCCGGGCACGGTCGGGGTAGGTTGCCGCCGGTGAGCGAGCTGGTCGAGGCACATGAGTTGGTTCTGCTCGTCCTCGGCCTGGCCGCTTTCGGGGTGGTCGGTCTGCCCCACGTCCTCAGCCGCCAGCCCCTCTCCTACCCGATCGTGTTCGTGGCCGGGGGCGCCATCCTCTTCTCCCTCCCGCTGGGGCTGATCCGGCCGGACCCGATCGAATACGCCCAGGCCACCGAGACGCTCACCGAGATCGGGGTGATCACCGCGTTGATGGGCGCCGGGCTGGCCCTCAACCGGGTGCCGGGCTGGAAGACGTGGGGATCGACGGTGAGGCTGCTGGCGATCACCATGCCCCTCACCATTGCCGCCGTCGCCGGCCTGGGCTGGTGGGCTCTGGGGCTCACTCCGGCGGCGGCGGTCCTGCTCGGTGCAGTCCTCGCCCCCACCGACCCGGTGCTGGCCGGCGACGTGCAGGTGCCGGCGCCGGCGGGGGACGACGACGACGACGAGGTGCGCTTCGCCCTCACCTCCGAGGCGGGCCTCAACGACGGACTGGCTTTTCCCTTCACCAATCTCGCCATCCTGATCGCCCTGACCGGGGTGTCCCCATCGGGGTGGCTGGGCGAGTTCCTGCTCATCGAGATCGCCTACAAGGTCGGCGTCGGGCTGTTGGGGGGCGTGGTGGTGGGGAGAGTCCTGGCCTGGGCCATCTTCGCCCGTCAATCACCGTTGCCCCGGATCCGGGACGGGATGATCGCACTCGGCGCCACACTGGTCGCCTACGCCGGGACCGAGATGGTGGGCGGCTACGGGTTCCTCGCCGTGTTCGTGGCCGCAGTGATGATCCGCAACCAGGAGCGGAAGCACTCCTATCTGGATGTGATGCATCAGTTCTCCGACCAGATCGAGCGTCTGCTCAGTGCGGTGGTCCTCATCCTGTTCGGCGGGGCGCTGGCCAGCGGGATACTCCGGTATCTGGACTGGCGGGGCGTCCTGGTGGCGATCGTGATCGTGTTCCTGGTTCGCCCCCTCACCGGGATGGCCGGGTTGGCCCGGACGCCGATGTCGGGTCGGGAGCGGGCCGCCATCGCCTTCTTCGGCATTCGAGGCGTGGGCTCGTTCTACTACCTCGCCTACGCCTCCAACCAGGTGGAGTTCATCCAGGTCGAGCAGGTGTGGGCGGTCACCGCCCTGGTCGTGGTGATCTCGGTGGTGGTCCACGGCGTCACCGCCACACCGGCGATGGCCTACATCGATCGCCGTGCCCGTTGAGTCACGGTCGGGTCAGCCCCGCGACGTCTTCCAGGCCTCGACCTGACGGGCCACCGCCGCCGAGTCGAACCAGGTGTTCTCGTAGGCGATCAGACCGTCGCGGATCTGGAACAGGTGGAGGATCCTGATCTCGACCGGTGCGCCCTCACCGTCGATCCCCGCCCACTGCCCGTGCACATGCCCGGTGACGTCGGACTCGTCGACCACCCACTGGCCGTCCTCGGAGGTGAAGCGACGAGTCGAGACGAAGTGGACGTCGGGGATGGCGTCGATGATGTCGGAGTACACCGCCCCCACCGCCTCCTTGCCGTGCACCGGGCTCAACGGATGGGTCACGTCGTCCCACACGATGTCGTCGGTGTAGGTGGCCAGGGTGCCTGGAACGTCATGAGCGTTCTCGGCGGCGAAATGCTGATCGACGATGTCCATACGGCTCCTCTCGAAACGGGACGGCATCTTATGAGGGGCCCTCGTGGATGTACGCCTGAGTCACACTCAGGTTGCGATGGAGGCGATCAAGACCACATTTCCATCGGGATCGCTGACACGTGCGAGGCGTTCGCCCCATGGCTGGTCTGCAGGTTCTTCGAGCACTGGAACGGCTTTGCCCCTCAACCCCTCGACGACCATGTCGCAGTCATCGACGTACACCCAGAGCGAGATCCGTTGCCGGCCCGGCTCGTGCCCGATCTCAGCGTCCTGACCGATGCCGATATGGGAAGAGCCCAGATCCATTCCCACGTACCTAGCTGGTTCCTCAACCGGGAACCGATATGTGACGGTCCCCCCGAGGAGATCGCGATAGAAGACGAGGGCCCGAGCCAGGTCGGGCGTGCTGATGATCGGGAAGATCGACTGGATCACGATGCGCTCCTTCCTCTGGATCCCGGGACAATCACACCGGAAGCGCCGGACCAGATCCTAGAAATCGATCCGCATGACCACGCGGCGCCGCCGCGCCTGCCCGAATGCCTGGAGGATGAAGCCGGATGATGTGATGGCTGGCTCGCCACCCTGCGCCCATGCACTCACATCAGCTACATCCGGTGGTGTCCCCACACGTCAGGCACACGTAGCAGGAGCCGTTCCTGATCGTCATGTGACCGCAGTTGGAGCAGACCGGGGCGTCGCCCATGTTCTCCTTCAGGGCCGAGTCGACCAGGGCGGCGCTGCCGGCCACCACGGTCACCTTCTCCTCCACCAGGACCTTCTCGGTGACCTGGACCGCAACCTTGCCGTTGGGGGACGACTCCGGGGCGTCGACGAAGGCGGCCGCCTGCTTCAACGCGTCCACGTCGGTCTCGGCGACGGCGTCGGTGAGGTCGAGTTGGATCCCGGCCTCGACGGCGAGACCGTTGGGCGGCTCGGGCAGCTCACCATCCCGGTTGGGCGGCACCTGGGCCAGTTCGTCACGCTCCAGGTATTCGACGCCGAGGGCCCGGAACACGTAGTCCACGATCGAGTTGGCCATCTTGATGTTGGGGTGGCCTTCGACCATGCCGCGCGGCTCGAAGGTCTGGAAGGTGAAGGTGTCGACGAACTCCTCCAACGGCACCCCGTACTGGAGCCCCTTGGACACGGCGATGGCGAAACAGGACAGGATCCCCTTCAGGGTCGCCCCCTCCTTGGCCAGGTCGATGAAGATCTCGCCCAGGGTCCCGTCCTCGTACTCGCCGGTGCGCAGGAACACCTTGTGCCCGCCGATCCTCGCCTCCTGGTTGTACCCGGCGCGACGGGCGGGGAGCAGGAACCTGGGCGGCTTCATTCCCTGGCGATAGGCCTGGGTCGGCGATATCCCCGCCGGCAGATTGCCCCAGTGGATCGCCTTCTCCGCCTCGACCGCGGCGGTGACCGCCGGCGCCTCGTCCTCGCTCTCCTCGCCCTCGTCCGAGGTCGAGTTGAGCGGCTGGGCCGCCTTCGACCCGTCCCGGTACAGGGCCATCGCCTTCAGACCCCATTCCCATGACATCCGGTAGGACTCCTCGATGTCCTCGACCGTGATCTCGTGGGGCATGTTGATCGTCTTGCTGATCGCCCCGGAGATGAACGGCTGGGCCGCGGCCATCATCTTGATGTGCCCGTAGTGGTGGATGAACCGCTCCCCGAACTTGCCGTTCCTGTTGGCGGTGTCGAACACCGAGAGGTGCTCGTCCCTGATGTGGGGCGCGCCTTCGATGGTCTGCCGGCCGCAGATGTGGTCGTTGGCCTCGGCGATCTCCTTCGAGCTGAACCCGAGCGCCTTGAGCAGGTTGAACTCCCACCCGGTGTACTCGTCGACGCCGAACCCGAGTCGCTGCAGGGTCTCCTCACCGAAGGTGAACACGTTGAAGGCGTGCCGCAGCTCGAAGATGGCGGGCAGGGCCTTCTCCACCTTTTCCAGGTCCTCGTCGGTGAAACCCTTTTCGGCCAGGGTCTCCCGGTTGATGTGGGGGGCGCCGTCGAGTGAGCTGGTGCCGACGATGTACTCGACCACGTCCTTGATCTGGCCCTCGTCGTAGCCCAGATTCCTCAGCGCGGGGGCGACGGACTGGTTGGCGATCTTGAAGTAACCGCCCCCGGCCAGCTTCTTGAACTTGACCAGGGCGAAGTCGGGCTCGACCCCGGTGGTGTCGCAGTCCATCAACAGGCCGATGGTCCCGGTCGGGGCGATGACGCTGGACTGCGCGTTGCGATACCCGTGCTCCTCGCCCTGGGCCAACGCCAGGTCCCACGAGTTTCTCGCCGCGGCGAGCATGCTCAGCGGGCAGAGGTCGGGATCGATCGCCATCACCTTGTGACTGACGCCCTCGTAGTCGGTCTCGCCGTAGGCGGCACGCCGGTGGTTGCGGATCACCCGCAGCATCGACTCCCGGTTCTCGGCGAAGCGGGGGAAGGGCCCCACTACCCCGGCCATCTCCGCCGAGGTGGCATAGGAGTAGCCGGTCAGGATGGCGGTGAGCGCCCCGGCGATGGAGCGACCCTCGTCGGAGTCGTAGGCGATGCCCTGTCGCATCAACAGCGAGCCGAGGTTGGCATATCCCAGGCCCAGGGTGCGGTAGTCGTATGACCCCTGCGCGATCTCCGGGGAGGGGAAGTGGGCCATCGCCACCGAGATCTCCAGCACGATCGTCCAGAGCCGGACCGCGTGCTGATAGGCCTCGATGTCGAAGACACCGGTCTCGTCGTCGTGGAACTTGACCAGGTTGATCGAGGCCAGGTTGCAGGCGGTGTCGTCGAGGAACATGTACTCACTGCACGGGTTGGATCCGTGAATCCGGCCACCGGCGGGACTGGTATGCCATTCGTTGACGGTGGTGTCGAACTGGAGCCCGGGATCGGCGCAGGCCCATGCCGCCTCGGCGATCTGGTTCCACAGGTCACGGGCCTTCACCGTCTTGCGGACCGAACCGTCGGTCCGGTTCTTCAGTTCCCAGTCGCCATCTTCGAGCACGCTCTGGATGAAGTCGTTGGTGACCCGGACCGAGTTGTTCGAGTTCTGCCCGGACACGGTGGCATAGGCATCGCCGTTGAAGTCGGCGGGTAGGCCGCCATGGTTGATCAGCACCCGGGCCTTGTCCTCTTCGACCTTCTTCCAGTCGATGAACTTCTCGATGTCGGGATGGTCGACGTCGAGGATCACCATCTTGGCGGCGCGCCTCGTGGTCCCGCCCGACTTGATCGCGCCGGCCGCCCGGTCGCCGATCTTGAGGAACGACATGACGCCCGAGGACTTGCCGCCGCCGGAGAGCCGCTCGTTCTCCCCGCGAATGTGGCTGAAGTTGGACCCGGCGCCGGAGCCGAACTTGAAGATCCGGGCCTCACGGACCCAGAGGTCCATGATCCCTCCCGGGTTCACCAGGTCGTCTTTCACCCCGAGTATGAAGCAGGCATGGGGTGCGGGGCGGCTGTAGGAGTCGGGTGAGGTCTTGAGCTGGCCGTCCTCGCCGTCGACGTACCAGAAGCCCTGGGCGGGACCGGTCAGCCCGTAGGCCCAGTTGAGACCGGTGTTGAACCACTGCGGGGAGTTGGGGGCGGCCATCTGGTTGGCCAGCATGTACTTGAGCTCGTCCTCGAAGGCGGTGGCGTCGTCGTTGGAGGCGAAGTAGCCCTCCCTCTCGCCCCAGTGGCGCCAGGTGCCGGCGAGACGATCGAACACCTGCCGGGCGGAGCGCTCCGGCCCGAGCACCGGCTCTCCGGACTCGTCGAAGACCTGATTCCCCTCGTCGTCGAATTGGGGGACACCCGCCTTACGGAAGTACTTGGACACCATGATGTCTGCGGCCACCTGGCTCCAACCGGCCGGGATCTCGGCATCGGTCATCTCGAAGACGATCGAGCCGTCGGGGTTTGTGATCCGGGAGTCACGACGCGACCACTCGATCTTGTCGTAGGCGTCCTTGCCGGCCTCGGTGAAGCGATGGGTGATCCGCAGGCCCTTGCTCATGAAATGTGCCTCCTTGCACTGGGAGCGCCCCGGCCGGAGCGGGGCGGTGTCCATTTGCCAAACCACTAGATGTTGGGGTCGAGGGGGAAGTGGACCACGACATCTAGTATGGACTTCAATACTGTAATTACATGGTTGTGATGGGTCAAGTGTTTCGTCTTCCACCGGCTCGGAGCGCGAAAATCAACGCTCTGCGGGGGAAGTGAACGCCTCGATCGGCGCTCGGGGAAGCAAGGCGAACCCTAGGGTCGAGCGGTCTCCCCGGGCCGGACGGGGCGGTGAGGAGATTTCGCGAACCGGTGCTGTGGTCTCAGGGAACGCTGAACACCTGGAACAGGTTCCAGGTTTCGGGCACCCCTTTCAGCTGATGGGGCCCCCGCTCGATGAACACGATGCCGGAGCCGAGCACCAGGTCCTTGACCGTCGACGAGGTCAGGATCATCCCGGGCCCGGCTTCGTCGAGGATCCGGTTGGCCAGATGGACCGCCACCCCGCCGATCTGGTCGCCGGCGAGCTCCACCTCGCCGGTGTGCATGCCGACCCGGGTCTCGACCCCCAGCTCCCGGACCTGCTCGACGATCCTCGCCGCACAGGTAACCGCCCGGGCCGGCCCGTCGAACAGAGCGAGAAATCCGTCACCGGTGTGGGAGATCTCACGGCCGCGGAAGGTGCGGAGACACTCCCGCACCACGTCGTCATGGGTCCGGCGCAACGCCACCCAGGCGGAGTCGCCCATCGCCGAGGCCATCTGGGTCGAGGCGACGATGTCGGTGAACAGGATCGTGCCCAGAACCCGGTCGACGCTCGGCGCAGGTTTCGAGCCGGTCAGGAACTGCTCGACCTCGTCCAGCACCAGGTCGAAGTCACCCGCCTGGAACGGGAAGGTGTCCGCCCCGGGCAGCTCGACGTAACTGGCATCGGTGATGTGCTCGGCCAGGTAGCGGCCGAACGCGGGTCGATGGTGTCTTGCATCGGATCGACTCACCACCAGTGTCGGGGCGTGGATCGAGGGGAGCACCGATCGCACGTCGAGATCGGTCACCCATCGGTACATCACCGCCGCCGCACCCCTGGGCATGCTCAGCCGCTGGTAGCGAAGAAACCAGGACCGGAACCTCAGGTCGCGTGCCGCGCTGGGGGCGGTGAGGTCGAGGATGTCGGGGGTCACCCCCCAGTGGTCCTCGTAGAGGTCGGTCAGCCTGGTCACCGTCGCGTCGGGCATGCCGATCGGGTAGTCGTCGTCGCGGCGCCAACGGGCGAAAGTGTTGACCAGGACCAGGGCCGTGACCCGTTCCGGATAGGTGGCCGCGAACATCGCCGCGATCGGCCCGCCCTCGGTGTCGCCGATGACCGCGGTCCTCTCGATGCCGGCGTCTTCGAGCGCGATGCGAGCATCGTCCATCCACTGCTCGATCGTGGGCAGGGCGACAAGTGGAACCGGGTCGGAGACCCCCGACCCGCGCTTGTCGAAGGCGAGGACCCGGCCGAACGAGCCGAGACGGTCGAGGTAGCGGGCCAGGGCGGGCTCGTCCCACATCACGTCAAGGTTCTGCACCCAGCTCGGGATGAACAGGACAGGGTCGGGGCCGTCGCCAAAGGTCTGGTAGGCCACGTATCCGAAGTCGGAAGGGGCGTAGATGGTTGGCGGGGGGCCCGATCTGGCCGGCATCGACGCAAGCTACCGCAGCGTCAACGCTCCGCGGCCGGGTCGCCGGCTCAGGCCTTGGACTGGAGATGCGCCTCGAGGAACCACAGGTCCTTGTCGGTTTGGCGCGAGACCTCGGTGAACAGGTCACTGGTGCCGGTGTCGCCCAGATCCTCCGACTCTTCCATGGCGCGTCGGGTGCTGGCCGCATAGGCGGCCACCCGATCGGCCACAACGCGAACGGCTTCCATCCCTTCCACCGCCTTGGTCGGGTACTCGGTGAGCGTCGACGCCGCAGCAGCTTGACGCAGGGTCCCGTCGGCGGTGCCGCCGAGGGTGGTCGCCCGCTCCGCGATGAGGTCGGCGAATCCGAGGACATCACCCGCCACCTGGTCGAAGAGCTCGTGGAGTTGGATGAAGTCGGATCCCTTCACGTTCCAGTGCGCGTACTTCAACTGGGTGAAGAGGTCGGTGGTGTCGGCGAGCTGGCGGTTCAGC
>DASUSU010000010.1:0-3268 GCA_036374915.1 Acidimicrobiia bacterium
TGCCATCTCAACACCTGCCCGGTCGGCATCGCCACCCAGAACGAGGACCTGAGAGCGAAGTTCACCGGCTCCGCCGACCAGGTGGTGCTCCTGTTCCGTCGTCTCGCCGAGGAGGCAAGACGTCACATCGCCGCGCTCGGGGCCAGATCGATCGAGGAGCTGGTGGGCCGGGCCGACCTGCTCCGCCCCATCGACCCCCGGCATCCGCTGTCCGCGGACCTGTCGGCGATGCTGATCGCCTCCAGCGGCGGCAAGAGGCACGAGGGATATCGCAAGATCCCGCTCTCCGATCTCTCGGTGCGGCTGGTGGCGGACAGTGCGGAGGCGATCGCCACCAGAGCGCCGATCGAGCTCTCCTATCAGATCCGAAACGTCGACCGCACCATCGGTGCCCGTCTCTCCGGTGAGATCACGGCCCGGCACGGCAGCGACGGCCTCCCCGAGAGCACCATCGTGGTCAGGTTCGAGGGGACCGCGGGTCAGAGCTTCGGGGCTTGGTTGTGTCGAGGCGTCGACCTTCACCTCGCCGGCACCTCCAACGACTACCTGGGCAAGGGGATGGGCGGCGGCCTGATCTCGGTCTCCCCGCGTCGTCCCAACGGGCAGGTGCCGCAGGCGGCGGGCAATGCGGTGCTCTACGGGGCAACCGGAGGCAAGGTGTTCCTCGCCGGCCGGGTCGCCCAACGTTTCGCGGTGCGCAATTCGGGCGCCACCGCCGTGATCGAGGGGTGCTCCGATCACGGCTGTGAGTACATGACCGGGGGAAAGGTGCTGGTGATCGGAAACGTCGGGCGCAACTTCGCCGCCGGTATGACCGGTGGGGTGGCCTACATATGGGATCCCGACCTGAGCCTGAAGGCGATGCTGGCCGACACCGCGCCATCCGCCCGTCGGCCCTCCGACGCCGACCTGGGCGACATCCGGGCACTGGTCGAGGCACACCACGCCAACACCGACAGCCCGGTCGCCGCCGGGATCCTCGACGACTGGCCGGGACAACAGGGGTCGTTCTGGGTGATCTCGGCTTCGGGCCCACCACGGGAGCCGGTTCGCGTCGAGGTCGGCGAAGCCCCGGCTACCGGTTGAGACGTCGAGGCCGGGACGACCTAGATTGCGGGCGTGGATCGTGTCGAACTCATCGACGGCATCTCGACCCATCTGCAGGGCCGGGGTGAGCTCACCGAGGGCCGCGTCCTCGACGGCGACGGGTACTTCCTCGATGGTCGCCTCGTGGTGGCGGTTGTAGGCGAGGACCTCTGTCTCCACGTGGGGCGGGAGCATTGGCGGGCCACGCTCGCCGGTGACGGTGTTCGGCCGCTCCTCTTCGCAGACCTCCCGGTCCCTGGCTGGGTCATCGTCGATGGCGCCTCGGTCGACGCCGAAGAGACCCTGGCCCGCTGGATCGAGAGCGCCCTTGCCCGGGGCTGAGATCCCGACCGGCGTGAAGAGTCACATCGTGATCGTCGGGGCGATGGGCTCGGGCAAGACCACTCTGGCCCGGGAGCTGGCCCGAGCGTTGCGACGGCCGTTCTTCGACTCCGACCAGTCGATCAGGGAGCGCACCGGACGCAACGGCCGAGAGATCGCAGAAACCGAAGGTGTCGACGTTTTGCACCGGCTGGAGGCCGACGTGCTCCATGAGACGCTGGGCCGCCCGACACCGGTGGTCGTGGCCGCGGCGGCTTCGGTGATCGAAGACCCGGCGGTGCGGGCTGCGCTGGAGGAGACCTACTGTGTCTGGGTGACCGCCGACCCCGAGATCCTCGCCGAGAGATCAGCCCGGGGAGACCACAGGCGAGCGGTGGGCAGCACCGAGCATCTGGAGCATCGAACCCCCTTGTTCGAGCAGGCCGCCGACCTGGTGGTCGATACCGGAGATCTCTCGGTGAGCGATTCGGTGGAGCGGGTGCTGGCCGCGATCGGGGGACCGTGAGCCTTGGGCCCGCGATGAGCCCGGCAGGCGACCCTTTCCCGCTCGGGGTCAACTACTGGCCCCGGCGCAAGGCGATGTACTGGTGGTCGGACTTCGACCGGGGCGAGGTGGAGGAGGAGTTCGACATCATCGCTTCCCTGGGGCTGTCGGTGGTTCGCATCTTCCTGCTCTGGGACGACTGGCAGCCCTCTCCGGACCAGGTCTCCGCCGACCGGCTAGGTGACCTGGGGATCGTCCTCGATGCCGCCTCCGAGCGAGGGCTCGGGCTCGACATCACCTTCTTCACCGGTCACATGAGCGGGCCGAACTGGTCGCCGGGCTGGCTTCTCGACCGCAACGCCGTCGCTCACCCGTCGTCATACGTGCGTCAGGTGGTGAGCGGGGGCGTGGTGGTGGACGGAAGCTACCGGAACATGTTCCACGACCCGGTGGCCCTCTACGCGGAGAGGCTCCTCATCGACACGGTGGTGGGGGAGTACCGCGATCATCCCGCCGTGTGGCTGTGGAACCTGGGCAACGAGCCCGACCTGTTCGCCCAACCCGACAACCCGGCCGCCGGCCGGGCCTGGGTCGGGGAGATGACCGGGCGGATCAAGGACATCGATCCGGTGCACCCGGTCACCACCGGGCTTCACACCGCCAGTCTGTTCGTCGACAACGGGCTGAGGGTGAACGATGTCTTCGCCGAGAGCGACGTCGCCGTCATGCATGGCTACCCGATGTACGTCGACTGGGCGAGGGATCCGCTCGACCCCGACTTCGTCCCCTATCTCTGTGCGCTGGTCACCGCATTGAGCGGGATGCCCTGTCTCGCCGAGGAGTGGGGCGGTTGCACCTCGCCCGACACCACCGGGTCGACGACTTGGGCCTGGACCGCCTACGGGGAGCCGCGCGAGCAGTTCATGGCAGGGGAAGAGGAGTTCGCAGACTACGTGGCGGAGGTGCTGCCTCGTCTGGTCGAGGTGGGCGCCACCGGCGCCTTCCTCTGGTGCTTCTCCGACTACGCCCCCGAGCTGTGGGACCGGCCCCCCTGCGACGACGGAGGCGCCCGACACGAGCGACACTTCGGCCTGGTCCGTCCCGACGGGAGCCTCAAACCGCACACCGAGTCGTTGCGGCGATTCGCCGCGACCCATCCGACCATTCAGGATCCGGTCAGGGCCCTCGCCCTCGACCTGACCCCGGAGCAGTACTACCTCGACCCGGCCGGTCACGCCCGCCGGCTCTACCAGACCTGGTGATCCGGCCCCACCAACGCCGGGCTGATGGAGTTTGCCTGAAAGCGCTTTCCAGAAAGCTCTCCAGAAACTCCCCGGTATTGGTTGACACCACCTG
>DASUSU010000011.1:0-4105 GCA_036374915.1 Acidimicrobiia bacterium
AGTCGGTCCTGAGACGTTCTCCCCCGATCCGGATCTCGCCCAGGTCGGGATCGACGAACCCTGAGGCGATCCCGAGGAGAGTCGACTTCCCCGACCCGTTCTCGCCCACCAGCGCATGGATCTCTCCGGCGCGGCAGTCGAAACTGACGTCGGTCAAGGCGCGAACCGCCCCGAACTGCCGGGATACACCGGTCAGCTCGAGGACGAGCTCCTGCCCTGATTCCCCGGCCACGACCGGGGAATCAGCTGTGTTCTCTCCTCTGGGATCGCTGTGGATCATCCGCCGCCGTACATCTCGGCGAGCACCGCGTCGGGCACCAATGAGGTGCCGGAGACGACGTCGTTGACCCGATCCGGGTTGCAGTCGTCGGCGGTCACCTGTCGCATGACGTGTGGCACCACGACCTCACCGGGGACGTCTGCTCCCTGAAGGGCCAGCATGGCCGCGGTCACACCTGTCCGGGATTGGAAGTTCCCGCCCGCCGAGAACCAGATGTTGTAGGTCGGCTCGTTCCGCTCCGCCCAGTCGCAGAACAGGGTCTGCTCGTCGGTGCGCAGAGCAACACTCAGGTTCTCCACAGGGATGTTCAGCTCGTCGTACGCCTGCAGTGCCGTGAACAGCCCGTCGGAGTACTCATAGGCCCAACCCTGGATCTCGGGGTTGGTGGTGAGCAAACCGCGAACGGCATCCAGGGCGAAGCTGTTCACCCAGAAGGTGTCACCCGTCGTGGTGTTCTCGTTGGGCGGTGGGTTGGCCACTGCCAGCCCGCCGTCGGTGACCGAGGGGATGATGCACTGCTGCCACCCGAGGGTCAGTGCGTTGTTCGGCGTCCCGCCGAGCAGACCCACCTCACCGCCTTCGGCGACATTGGTCGTGAGCACCTCGGCGAAGCTGTTACCCAACTCACAGAGGTTCTCACCGACAACGGCCGTGTAGTCGGTTCCCGGCGTCAGGGCTCCTTCCGACCCGGGCAGGCCGACATAGCCCGCCGAGAACGATATGTAGGGAATGCCAGCGGCCTCCGCGGCCTGGACAGCCGGCGCCAGGGCGGCACCGAAGTCCGGGTAGCCGACGATGAAGTCGACCGGGTACTGCACCAGGAAGTTGATCCCGTTGATGTGGACCGCCGGGTCCTGATCGAAGTTGGCCTCCGTGGTGACGATCTTTCCGATCTCTTCGTACGTCAAGGCCTGAAGGATCGCCTCCATGCGGCTCACACCACGCCATACGTTGACGGTCTTTCCGCCACCGTCGGCATATCCCATGACCAACTCGCCACCGCTGCCGGTGTCGCACTCGGTCTCGTTCCAACAGGTCATCGCGACGTCGAGGGTCTCCTGATCGATGTCCTGGGTGGCACGTGCGATCGAGGCCAGAACGATGTTCCAGCTGTCCTCGTCCGATGGTTCGACGGGGCCCAGGGCCTTTTCGACGAGGGCCGGGTCGGCCGACGTCGGGTCCTCGTTGAACTCGGCTAGCGGATTGTCGTCCCCACCGGCGGTCGTCGTCGTGTCGTCCATCGCCTCCGAGGTCGTGGTCCCGTCCATCGCCTCCGTCGTCGTCGGCTCGTCGGTGCCGGCGGTGGTTGTGGTGTCCCCGGCGTCATCACCACCGCATGCGGCGACCAACATCGCCAGGACGGCGATCAGGCCGATGATTTTCGTTCTTTTCATTTCCTCCTCCATCGTTGGGCCGGCTGGCCCTGTGTCATTGGTCGCTTGTCGCTTTGATCGGGGTTGGTCTCCTTTCTCAACCCGTCGATTCGATTGATGTCTTGGGTTCTCGTTCCTTCGTGCGACCCGGTCTTCGGCGCTCCCGGAGCAGTTGCTCCACGCCTTTGATGATCCGGTCGCCCGAAACCAGCATTCCGCCGATGATGACCAGGCCGAACACGACGAATTGGAGCGAGGTCGGCAGTCCCATGGCTCGCATCATCTGGTTCAGCCCCGTCAAGAAGATCGCGGCTGCGAAGGTGGAGAGTGGGCTGGCCAGGCCCCCGGTCAATGAGGCGCCACCGATGACAACGGCGGCGATCGGCCCCAAGAGGTAGGCGGAGGCGATGTTGACACCGGGATTGCGAAGGATCCCAGCCAGGGCGATGCCGGCGATCGAATAGAAGACCGCAGCCACGACATAGACCATGACCTGGTTGAGGGTCACCCTCACGCCCACCACGTTGGAGGCCACCGGGTTGGCTCCCACCACCTGGAATCTGCGGCCGATGGTGGTGTACCTCAGCGCAAGCACCACCACGAGAGTCGCTGCTACCCCTACCCAGAACACCGGGCTCACCCCTGCGATTCGCGTTGTCGTCCATCCCACGAGCGCGGGGGGCACCGGGGTCTGCACCGGAAAGGTGAGCACGTACCGGCTCACCAGGCCGAGGACAACCGAGCCGACGGCGAGCGTGACGATGAGGGCGTTGAGCTTGATGGCGCCGATCAAAATGCCGTTGACCAGCCCGATCAGAGCAGCAACACCGATGGCCGTGCCTATTGCCAGCCACAGTCTCTCGTCGGATTGCTGGCCCACTCCCACGATGATCAGGGCAGAGATCGTCATCGTTCCGGGGACACTGAGGTCGATCCCCGCAGTCATGATCACCAACATCTGCCCGAGAGCGGCGAGGCCGAGGAGGGCGCCGAACGGGGCGATAGCGGAGAGCGCCGGCCCGCTCAGGGCAGCCGGAACCCAGATGGCCGCCACAACGAGCAACACGACCAGAGCTATGTAGACCGGCATGAATCGGGAGGCGACCACGAACCGGGTGAGGATCGAGGAGGGAGCCCGGGTAGCCGTCACCGTGTGCCTCCCGCATCCACGAGGAGACCGGCCGCACTCGCCACCCTTCTCTGGGCGGCAACCGCCAGGTCTTTCACGTTGGCCGTGTCGGCCACCAGTTCTCCCTGGCGCACCAGCGCCTTTCCTCCGACCAGAACCGTGTCGATGTTCGACGTGTCCATGCCCCAGACCACGGCCCCGATGGGATCGTTGATCGGGGCGATGTTGGGCCGATCGGTGCGAAGCACCAAGACATCGGCCTGTTTGCCGGGGGTCAGCGACCCCGTGACCTCGGCGAGCCCGGCACAGCGGGCCCCGTCGATGGTCCCGTACTTGATGACCTCCCGCGTGCTGAGGAGATTGGGCACACCTGCCTTGCCCGAGAGTTTGAGATCGAAGAGGGTGGCATGTTGCAGGGAGTTGGTGGCACGCATCTGGGCGAAGATGTCTCCGGGCGCTTCCACCTCGTTGCCCACCCCGAGCCCGGGCCGCACGTCGCGATCGATGAGCGCCTGCAGCGGCGGAGCCCCATATCCCGCCGACATCTCATTCGCCGGTGTGAGTGACACTCTGGTCCCCGAGGAGGCAATGGCGTCGAGATCAGCGGCATCGAGGTTCGTGCAATGAACCAGGGTGACGTCCTCACCGAGAAGGCCCCTGGCCGCCAGTTGAGCGACCGTCCCTCTATCCGATTCGTCCCGTCCAACATGGGCGTGGATCCGCAGATTCGCCTCCCGGGCAGCAGCCCAATCAGATGCCGCCTTGTCGAGATCGAAACGAGACGGGTCGGCCGCCCCGTAGGCGTGGGTCACATTCCCGCCCTCGGCCGACCGAGTCTGGGACAAGTCCACCAAGGTCGCCTCTGACCAAGCCGGAGCAGCATGAGCGAGCACGGTCCGGATCCCGGAATCAGCGTGTGCCTGCACCACGGCGTCGAGAAAGGACCTGTCCACGAGTATGTCGGCCCAGTCCACCACCGTGGTCACACCGGCTTCCAATGCTCCGAGGAGCCCGACCAAAGTGGCCGCATAGACGTCGTCCGGCCCGTAGTGGGGCCCGTAGATCGCCGGTCCGACGCGCTTCTCCCCCTCACCGCCCCGACCCAGGTTGCGGAACAGTGTCTTCCAGGCATGACGATGCGTGTCGACGAAACCGGGCATGACTATCGCATCGCCCGCCGGGACGATCTCGGCGTCACGAGCTCTCAGATTGGGCCCGACCTCCCGGATCCTCCCATCTTCGACGAGCAGGTCTGCCTCGGCGTGGTTCCCCACCGAGCGATCCATGGAGAGGACACACCCTCCCTTGATCAGAATCCTGCTC
>DASUSU010000012.1:0-11065 GCA_036374915.1 Acidimicrobiia bacterium
TGCCCCCACCGCAGCTGCGTCCGCCTCAAGCCGGGCGTAGGGCACGGCGTGGGCGAACGAGGTCAGGATGTCGGTGACCATCCCGAGGGTCGACTCACGGCGGTCGAAAGTCAGATACACAGGATCGGTGGACGGGCTGGGAGGCGTCCCGAAGTCCGAGTCAACGAATTCGATGTGCTCGGCCACCCCGACCGTCCCGAACACACGCCGGGTCACCGAGTTGTAGAAGGTCTCGGCCAGCTCCCAGTCCTGGCGCTCGGCGATGAGCCCTGAGTAGACGGCCTTGACCGCGACCCAGACCAGTGGATCGTCGGCCCGTCGCCCGAGAAGATGGCCGACCGACTCCATCACCCGGTCGACCACGACCGTGTAGAGGCGAAGCCGCTCGACGGCGTCGCTCTGCATGCCGGGCCAGTCCCTCTCCTCGAATCGACGCCGGGCTCGCTGGTTGATCTTCCTGAACCGGGCCACGTACTCCTCGAACCCTTCCAGGATGCGGTTGGCGCCCAGATTGGAGAGACGGCTGTCGGTGAGGGGGACGGTCATGTCCGGGCGGTCAGCCGACGAACGAGGAGATGACGTCGACCACCAGGTCGGGATGGGTCCACGGCGCCTCGTGACGGACCCCGACCAGCTCGACGATCCGGGCATCGGTCAACGACGCGCCCAGCTCGTACTGCCAGGCGGGAGGGACCAGCTTGTCCCGGGTAGGGATCACCACCATGGTCTCGGCCTCGATGCGTCTGATCCATGGCCGTGAGTCGAACCGGAGCAGGGCCAGGGTGGCCTGGGCCCCCGCGTCGACATCGCGGCGATGCGTCTCTTCCCAGAGCCACCGGGCGTGCCGCTCTTCGACCGCCCCGGTCAGCCTGAGGTAGGCGGACCTGACCTCGGGCGTGCCCAGGCCGGTGAGACGCTCCCAGGCGCGTGCGATCAGGGCGCCGGCCGCGCGAAGGGACCGGTGCGGCTGAGGATGGTGGGTGAAGCTGGCGATGAGAACGAGTCGATCCACCCGTCTCGGATGCCGATGGGCGAAGGCCTGGGCGATGGTGCCCCCCATCGAGTAGCCGATCACCGAGACCCGACCCACACCTAGCGCATCGAGGACGCCGGCCATGTCGTCGGCCAGATCGTCGACTTCGAAACGGTCGCGGGCGAGAGGAGCCAGGCCGTGACTGCGATGGTCGACCATGATCACCCGGTACTTCTCGGCCAGACCGGGGCCGATTCGATACCACTCGGCGAGCGAGGAGCCGGCAAGGCCGTGGATCAGGAGCAGGATCGGTGCGCCGTCCGGGCCGGCCTCCCGGACCAGGAACTCCTGGTCCCCCACGAACACCGTGCGACCGGAGCTTCGCCACGGGTGCTCCTGCGGGGGGCGGAAGCGGGGGCTGATGGTCGGGGCGAACGCCCTCCACAGGATCAGCGCCAGGAAGAGACGCCGGAGGAGCTTCATGCGCCCGCCCCACCGGTCACCGCGAAGATCAGGTCCTCGACCGGCCGGCCCGCGACCAGATGCTCGTCGATGATCCGATCGAGCGACTCGACCGTGACGTGGGCGTACCAGATGCCCTCGGGATAGACGACACAAATCGCCCCCTGCTCGCAGATGCGAAGACAGTCGACCTTGCTGCGCAAGATCGAGCCTTCGCCGGGTGGGACCGGGGTCGCCGCCACCTGGGGCTTTCCCTGCCAGGGGGGCGGTGCCGAGGCGAGGTCGAGCTCTTTCAGCCTGCGCTTGAGATGGGCCCACAGGGCCCGGGTCTGATCGAGCGGAGCGCATTTGGGGGTCGTCTGATCGGCGCAGAGGAAGATGTGCCGCTCGACCCTGGGGATGGACAGGGCCTCGCTGATCGCCTCGAGCCGCTCTTGGTCGTTCACGAAGCGCCCACCGCCCCGGCAGGGCCTTCGACCATCTGTGACTCTCTCACCCGCGAAAGATAGCCAGTGCACGGTCTTTCCCTCCCGGGGACCATCTTCGCCTCCCTGCGTATACGACGCCCGCAGTTAGCCTTTCCCGACTGATGCTCGATGAACCGACCTTCTTGACCCCGGCCGCCCTGGAGAGGATGCGGGAGGAGCTGGAACAACTGAAGACCGACGGACGCCGCGAGATCGAAGAGCGCATCGCCGAGGCCCGATCCCACGGCGACTTGCGCGAGAACGCCGACTACGACGCCGCCAAGAACGACCAGGGCCTGATGGAGGCCAGGATTCGCAAGCTGGAGCATCTGCTCCACACCTCCGAGGTCCGGGACGTGTCCGACACCGGGCGGGTCGAGATCGGCTGTGTGGTGACAGTGGTCGACTCGGACGGAGACGAGCTCGAGTACTTCGTCGCCCCCCAGGAGAACAAGGTGTCGGGCATGCTCCTCGCCTCCCCTACCAGTCCCTTGGGCGGGGCCCTTCTCGGCGCCGCGATCGGGGACGAGGTCTCCTATCGAGCACCCGCAGGCACTTTCACGGTGTCGGTGAAGGCGGTCCGCCCCTACGAGGGATAAGGGCCGATGCCGGTGAGATGTCTCGCCGGTCCCAGCCCTGGTTAGCCTGGCGCCGGTTCTCCGTCCGAGGGGCTACCGGTGCGACTCCGACTAAGACGACCCCGTCAACTTGCCAGGGATCTGCTCGCCGCGGCGCGCCGTGACCACGAAGAGGTCGCCGACTACCTGGAGACCCACGGCGAGGAGTGGGAAGCCCTGGCCGAGGCGGCTCCGGGCGACGCCGCCGACGTCCTCGAGCAGCTTTCCGAGGAGGACGCCGCCGGGCTGCTCGCCGAGCTGGAGCCCGGGGACGTCGCCGACATCCTGGAGCAGATCGCCCCCGAGCTGGCCGCCGAGCTGGTCGACGAGGTGCCGATCGCGGATCTCTCCGCCGCCGTCGGCGAGATGACCGGCGAGGCCGCCGCCGACCTGTTGTCCGAGCTCGACGACGACGTGACCGAGAGTGTGCTCTCCCTGCTCGACGACGAGGCGGAGCGGGAGATCAGACGTCTGCTCGAATACCCGCACGACACCGCCGGCGGCCTGATGACCACCGAGATCGCCGCTCTCCCGATCGGGTTGACCGCCGGGGAGGCGATCGAGAGGATCCGCCAGCTCCACGACGAGTACGAAGACCTCTCCTACGTCTACGTTGTCGACGACGACTCCCGGCTCAAGGGAGTCATCTACTTCCGCAACTTGGTCTTCGCCCGGCCCGGGGCGAGTCTCGAAGAGGTCATGGTGCCCGACCCGGTCTCGGTTCGGGCACTCACCGACCGGGAAGAGGTCGCAGAGCTCAGCCAGAGGTACCGGCTGTTCGGGATCCCGGTCGTGGACGACGAAGGGCGCCTGCTCGGGGTGGTCACCACCGATGCGGTCATCGAGGCGGTTCAGGACGAGGCCACCGAGGACTTCGCCGCCGCGGTCGGCGCCGGTGTGGGAGAGACGGTCTACACCGACGTGACCAGGTCTTTCCGCTCCCGGGCCCCGTGGTTGATGCTGAACCTGGTCCTGACCCTCTTCGTCGCGTGGGTGATCGAGCATCAGACCCGGGTCATCTCGTCGGAGCCGGTGCTGGCGGCGCTGATGCCGATCGTGGCGACTCTCGGTGGCAACGGGGGAAACCAGAGCCTGGCGGTGATGATCCGCTCCCTCGCCTCGGATGACGTGCCACGGGCGCAGGTGACCGGGATCCTCCTCCGACAGAGCGGGGTCGGGCTGCTCAACGGCGTGTTGCTGGCGGTGGCCTCCGCCGCCCTCACCTTCGCCCTTATCGACGCCGGTGTGTTCGCCAGCCGGTCGGCACCGGCCAACGTGGGCATGGTCATCGGCGTCGCCTGCCTGGCGAACCTCCTGATCGCCACGTTCTCGGGGGCGGCGATCCCGCTGGTCCTCCGTCGGCTCGGTCAGGACCCGGCACTGGCCTCATCGATCCTGCTCACCCTGATCACCGACGTGGTCGGCTTCGGAGGCTTCCTCCTGGTGGCGGCGGCGCTTCTCTAGACCATCCTCCGCCGATGGGCGGGGCTCAGCTCCCGATCACGAAGTCGGGGGAGCCGGCAAAGGGGCCGCGGAATACGACAGTGCTTCCGTTCTGGATACTGGCGAAATGGTGGTCTTCGATGAGTTGGACCTCACCCTCGGTCCGCTCCGCCTCGGGCTTGCGGTAGGCGTCGATCGCGCCCGGATCGTCGAACACCTCGGCGCCGAACGTGACGGTGCCGTCGTCGACCAACCCGACCACGAAGTTCTCGATGTCGACATCGGTGTAAGCGCCGGGTGGGATCAGGACGAACAACGTCTCTCCCGCCGGGTCCGACTCCCGGGCCACTATCTCGTGGCCACTCACCGATTCGCCGCGCAGCGAGGTCGTGGTGCTGTCGCCCCCACCGGCACCGACCGAGGTGGTCGTCTCCGACCCGGCCACAGACGTGGGGCTGGCGATCAACGACGATGTGGTGCTGAGATCAGTCGTCTCGTCCCCGTTGCAGGCCGCCACCACCAGTAAGAGCAGCCCGGACACGGCGAGACGCATCATGTGCGAAGACTTCATGGCCTACCAACGTACCCGGGCCGCTCTCGGTTCCAAACATCGCGCGGCTCGGTAAGGTCCGGTCCATGTCCGGCCGTCGCGCGGCAGCAACTTTGGTCCTGGCCGCCCTGATCGCGGCCCTGCAAGCGGCGACCTCGCCCACGACCCAGGCCGAGTCCGTCGAGACGTGCCCACCGGTGACGATGGACGTGTTGTTCCCCCCGACCACGCTGCCCGCCCCGACCACCACGACTTCGACCACGATCCCGATCGAGACGACGACCACGGTCCCGGAGACGACCACGACCGCGGTGGCGGACAGCACCACCACGGTCCCGACGGCTGAGACCACCACCACGGTCCCGACGCCGGAGACCACCACCACGGTCCCGACGCCGGAGGCCACGACCACGGTCCCGGAGCCGACGACAATCGCCCCGCCGCCACCGTGTGAGCCGTTCGTCTACGACATGTCCTGGCCCCTGGCCGGGGCGGGCCAGATCGGCTCTCCGTTCGGGGCGGACCGGGACGGGGGGGCCCGCAAGCACCAGGGCAACGACATCGCCGCCCCCAAGCTGACCCCGGTGCTGGCGGTCGCCGACGGGGTGGTGGTCCGGGTGGCCCAGGAGGTGGGCACCGAGGAGTGCTGCTGGGCCATCGTCGAGCACGACGACGGATGGCAGAGCTATTACATCCATCTCAACAACGACCGATACGGCACCGACGACGGTCTCGGGGTGGGAGCCAGGCCCGATCTCGCCGTCGGCTCGCGCGTCTTCCGGGGGGAGGTGATCGGATGGGTGGGCGACTCGGGGAACGCCGAGGAGACGGTCGATCACCTCCATTTCGAGCTGCGCGACCCCGAAGGGCTGGCAGTCGACCCCCGCGCCAGTCTCGAGGCGGCCCGGATCGCGGCGACCCTGCCCGATCCGGAGCCCACTTGGCCATACCTCGACGACGACGGCCACCCCGGGGAGGAGGTGGCGGCATGGCTGCTCAGCGAGGGCGTCCCCCTCGGTTGCGACGGGACGTTGCTTCGCTTCTGTCCCGATCAGGTGGCGACACCGGAGCTCGCCGCGGCCATCGCTGCTCATGTCTCGGGCAAAGCGCCCCCTCCGGTCGAGGCACGGAGCCAGTCCCTGCCCGACCCGTTGCAGAACGCCGAACCGGGCACGGTGGAAGCGGCTCTCGGATGCGAGCCGGACGAGACCTGTCTCCAGATCGGATTGACCGAGGCCGAGCTGGCCCGAATCGCGATGTGGGTCCGGATCGACGCCATGGTCGCCACCCTTCTTCCGGCGCAGCCCGCCGAAGGGTCGCCCCGGGTCTTTCTCCTCTCCGCCGAGGAGGCCGAGGCGCGTCTTCGCTCGATCGGGGCCGTTGAGGAGTGCAAACCGCCGCTCGATGGGGAGAGACTGTTGACCAGGGCGGAGACCGCGATTCGTCTCGTGTCGTGGATGAGAGGCGTCGACCCCGAGCCTTGCCCGCCGGCTCAGCCGACCTTCTGATAGAACAGCCTGGCCAGGTCGGCGGTGATCGGGCCTTCGCCGAAGCGGCGGTCGCCCACCCGGGCAACCGGCTGGATCTCCCGGATCGTGGAGAGCGCGATGACTTCGTCGGCATCTTCGAGACGGTCCAGGGCCCATCGCGATTCGACCACTGCAACTCCCAACTCCGAAGCGAGGTCGAGCAGCACCCGCCTGGTGATCGAGTCGAGTATGCCCAGCTCCAGGCTCGGTGTCTCGATCACACCATCGACGACCCAGGCCACCGAGAAGGTGGGCCCCTCGAGCATGACCCCGTCGACCGTGATGAGCAGGGCGTCCCCGAACCCCTTGGCCACGGCGTGACGGGTCGCCGCCATGTTTGGGGCGTAGGAGAGGACCTTCGCCCCGGCCAGGTCCCAGTCGGCTCCGGCTGCGTGCCAGGGAGCTGTCACCGGCAGGAGCGTCGTCGGTCCCTCCGTCTTGCCGGTCGGATGGGAGAACACGATCACCTGCGGCTCGGCGATGTCGCCGGGGACGGCCGAGCCCCGGGTGACGACCACCCTCACCGCGCAGTCCCCGCCCCAACCGGCTGCGTCGGCGATCCACCGACCGAGCTCGTCGCGGCCGGGCAAGGGAATGTCGAGCAGCTTGGCGCTTCGGGCGAGACGGTCGAGGTGATCCTCGACTGCGAAGGCACGACCCGAGTAGGCCCTGAGCACCTCGAAGCAACCGTCTCCGCGCAGGACCGACGCGTCGGTGACCGGAACGGTGCCTTCCGACTCGACGCCGTTGACGAGCGCCCGCATCACTGTGCCTGCGCCTTGTACCGGTTGGTGATCGGGAGCCTTCGGTCCTTGCCGAAGGCCTTGACCGTGATCTTCACCCCCGGCGCCGACTGCCTCCGCTTGTACTCGTTCCGGTCGACCATGCCCGCCACCCTCGTCACAAGCTGCGGGTCGAAGCCACGAGCCACGATCTCGGCGACGCCCAGGTCGGCCTCGACATAGAGCTGGAGGACGTCGTCGAGGACCTCGTACGGGGGCAGGGTGTCGGAGTCCTTCTGATCGGGTCTCAGCTCCGCCGAAGGCGGTTTGTCGATCGTGTTCTGGGGGATGACATCCCCGTTCTTGTTGCGCCATCGCGCCAGGTCGTAGACCAGCGTCTTGAACACGTCCTTGAGCACGGCGTAACCGCCGACCATGTCGCCGTACAAGGTGGCGTACCCGGCGGCCATCTCCGATTTGTTGCCGGTGGCCACCACCATCGGGCCGTGCTTGTTGGAGATCGCCATCAGAATCGCACCGCGGGTGCGCGCCTGGATGTTCTCCTCGGCGGTGCCGAAGGCGGTCCCGGCGAACACCGGGGACAGCGCCTCCAGATATGCCTGGTACACCCCGTCGACGGGGAGAACGTCGAATCTGATCCCGAGGTTGGCAGCCAGCCGAGCTGCGTCGTCGACGGAGTGCTGCGAGGAGAACCTGCTCGGCATGGCCACCCCCCACACCGAGCCCGCTCCCAGAGCATCGGCGGCGATGGCCGCGGTGAGAGCGGAGTCGATGCCCCCGGAGAGGCCGATGACCACTTGCTCGAAGCCGTTCTTCCTGACGTAGTCGCCCAATCCGGTGACGAGGGCGCGATACACCTCCTCGACCGGCTCGAGATGGTCGGTCACGGTGCCGATCCGGGGCTCCTCCCCGGGCAGGGGAACGTCCACGACGAACAGGTCTTCTTCGAACTGAGGCGATCGGTGGACGATGGTCCCGTCCGGGGAAACCGCCAGTGAGCAGCCATCGAAGACCAGCTCGTCCTGACCACCGACCAGGTTGAGGTACACCACTGCGGCACCGGATTCCCGCGCCCGTGCCACGATCATCGCCTCCCGTTCCCTCGCCTTGCCCTTGTGGAAGGGGGAGGCGTTGATGTTGAGCAGGACCTGGGCCCCCGCCGCGGCTTGGGCCCGCGGTGGGCCATCGGCGAGCCAGATGTCCTCGCAGATGGAGACGCCGGCCCTGACCCCGCCCAGATGCCAGATTCGAGCCGGGTCCTGCCCCACGGCGAAGTAGCGGTCCTCGTCGAACACCCCGTAGTTGGGGAGGAGGACCTTGTGGTACACGCCGAGCATGACCCCGTCGCCGAGCACGGCTGCCGCATTGGCGACCCTGCGGTCCTCGGCGTCGACCGCACCCCGGGACGGGCCGTCGAAGCGGTCGACGAAGCCGAGCACCACCGCAGTCGAGCCGGACCGCGCCGCCAGCCGCTCCAGCACCTCGAGTCCGGCATCGACGAAGTCGGCGCGGAGGACCAGGTCCTCGGGCGGGTAGCCATTGACGGCGAGCTCGGGCAGCAACAACACGTCTGCCTGCTCCCGCTCGGCCCAGGCAATCGCCTCGACGATTCGCTCCTCGTTGCCGGCGAAGTCCCCGACAGCGAGGTTGAGTTGCGCTCCGGCGACACGAAGTGGCATAACGCCACGATACGCCCCGACATACCCTGTCGTCCGTGACCGAGCACAGACCTGCCACCGCTTCCCCGTCCGAGGAGGAGGTCGAGCTCGCCCGACTGGTCGAGGACGCCGATCTGCGCAGGCTCATCCTCCAGATGCTGGGGAAAGGCCCCGACCCCATCGCCGCCCTGACCCGTCTCCTCCCGATCATCGAGGCCGACGCACGGTTGGTCCTCGGCCGTCCCGCCCTCGACCGCGCCTGCGCCCTCGCCGGAGGGTCGCGCGCCCTCAGCCACACGGTGGCCCGCCATCCGGCCCTGCTCCTCGGGATCGCCCCCCAGGGCTCGGTGCCGCTCAGGGTGCGTGCCGCCCTGGCCACCATCGCCGCCGACGACCTGTCCGGGTCGATCGACATGACCACGGCAACCGCCCTCTTCTCCGATGCGATCGACGCGATCGTGGCAGACGTCCTGGTCCGGGCGAGGGAGAAGGTGGCGGAGCGTCATCCCGTCGTCTCCGAGCTTCCCTTCTCGGTGATCGCCATGGGGAAGTGGGGGGCCCGGGAGCTCAACTACTCGTCGGACGTGGACCTGATGTTCGTGCACGACAACCTCGACGGTGACGAGACCAGGTGCCGGCCCGCCGCCATGGCTCTGGCGACCGCGGTCAAGACAGGCCTGTCCGCTCCCGACGGAGACGGGCTCGGGCTTCGGGTGGACGCCGACCTCCGTCCCGAGGGCTCCATGGGCCCCCTGACCCGGAGCCTCGACTCCTACGCCCGCTACTACTCGAAGTGGGGAGAAGCCTGGGAGCTGCAGGCTCTGCTCAAGACGCGGCCTGTGACCGGCGACCCCGTGCTGGGGGAGCGTTTCACCGAAATGGTGGAGCAGGTCATCTGGGAGGGTGGACTCGATGTCGACGCCCTGCGCAGCATTCGCCGGCTCAAGGAGCAGGCGGAAGCGGGAGCCAGCCCGTCGGACATCAAGAGATCGCGGGGTGGGATTCGTGATGTCGAGTTCTCGGTCCAACTCCTCCAATTGGTCCACGGGAGACTCGATCCCGGCCTGCGCAGCCTGGCCACGCTCGACGCCCTTCAGGCGTTGACCGACCATGGGTTCGTGGGCGAGGAGGATCGCGCCCTGCTCAGCGATGCCTACGGGTTCCTCCGCAACCTCGAGCACCGGATCCAGCTCTGGGACCTGCGCCAGACCCACGACCTCCCCGATGACATGGCGCGACGGGCCCAGCTGGGACGATCGATGGGATTGGGGCACGACCCGGCCCGGGAACTGGAGCGACGGCTCGGCGAAGTCCGCTCGGTCGTGCGCGACGTGCACGAACGTCTCTACTTCCGACCCATACTCGACGCCCTGGTCGGCTCCCCCAGCGCCCGACTCGGTGTCGAGCAGGCGGCCCTTCGTCTCGAAGCGCTCGGTTTCCTGGACGTGAGGGCGGCGACCCGCGCCCTCGAGGAGCTCACCTCCGGGCTGAGCCGGCGCTCGCAGGCCATGCAACAGGTCCTCCCCCTCATGCTCGACTGGTTGTCGCTCTCGCCCGACCCGGACCTCGGCCTCGCCCAACTTCGCATGGTGCTGGCCAACACCCCCGATCACGCCGCACTGGTCACCCTGCTCCAGGTGAATCCCCTGGCCGGGGAGCGGCTGTGCCGTCTGCTCGGGACGAGCCGGCTGCTCGGCGATCTCATCGACCGTATCCCGGAGTTCGTCCCCCGGCTCGCCGATGACGAGCTCCTCGGTCAGATCCGGGATCGCGAGGCGGAGACGGCGCGCCTGGTCGGTCTCCTCGACTCGAGACCCGACCCCGACGCCAAGATCGGGACGATTCGCCGCATGACCCGGCGACGGAAGCTGCGGATCGCGGCGCGTGACATCCTGGGCGAGGCGGACACCGTCGCCACGCTGCGCGCCCTGACCGAGAGTGCCGACGCGGCGGTGGCCGGCGCCCTCCACGTCGTCACCAGAGGCGACCCCACCGGCTTCTGTGTCGTGGCCATGGGCAAGTGGGGCGGCGGGGACCTCTCCTACGGGTCCGATCTCGACCTGATGTACGTCTTCGGGGACGAGTCGCAGCGTGACGAGTCGCTCCGCATCGCAGCCGACCTGGCTCGGGTGCTCTCCGAGCCGAGCCGGCACGGAGAGGCCTACTCACTCGATGCCGACCTGAGACCGGAGGGACGCAAGGGGCCCCTGGCCCGGTCGCTGGAGAGCTTTCGCCGTTACTACGAGGAGTGGGCGGAGCCCTGGGAGATGCTGGCACTGGTCAAAGGTCGGGTGGCGGCCGGCGATCCGCACCTCGGATCGGAATGGGCCGAGATGATGGGCGAATACCTGTGGCGGACAGATATCCCTGCGGGATTCCTCCGCTCGATTCGCGAGATCAAAGCCCGGGTCGAGACCGAGCGGATACCGGCAGGAGAGGACCCCGACTATCACCTCAAGCTGGGTCGGGGCAGCCTCAACGACATCGAGTTCCTGGTCCAACTGCTCCAGTTGAGGCACGGCGCGGCCAATCCCCCGCTCCGGGTCCCGGGCACGCTCGACGCATTGGGTCTGCTCGCCGAGCACGGTTTGATCGAAGCCGGGGAATTGCGCTCCCTGACCGA
>DASUSU010000013.1:0-3290 GCA_036374915.1 Acidimicrobiia bacterium
TCTGTGCCGCCACCGGCGGGATGAGCGGCCACCAGTCGAGAATGGGCGTGGCCATCGCCGCTCCCCCGATCCCGAGACGGTCCACGCTGTCGCTGACCGAGCGGTAGGTGAAGAATGAGCCTGCGGCCAGCCCAAGCACGATGAAGGTGGCAATGTCACGCCCTCTTCGGGTGCGAAGCACCGCGGAGATGGCCGACGAAAAGAGAAGCCCCCCGACCGAGAGCAACCCGAGGAAGACCAGCGAGGCGGGGATGGCCATCCACCAGGCGCCCGCGATCCCGGCCCCGTTCGCCGACAACAGGAACAGGGGCACGACCGTCGAAGGAGCCACGAAGCTGGCGGCGGCGAGACCGGTCACCATCCTGTTGGGCGAGATGGGCAGGGTGGCGAGCTGCTGGGGGTCGAGGTTCTCGTCGAGCGGGAAGATGACGACCGGGAGGGTCACCCAGACCAGGAATGCGAAGAGCGCGCTCCAGGCGAGGTAGTCGGGCAGGGCTCCGGGATCGGTCTCACCGAGCCAGACCATGGTCCGATAGTGCGACCGGGCCAGCCAGATCCCGGCCCAGCCGAGGAGGATGACGGCGACGGGGAGCCCGATCCGTCGCTGCTTGTCGCTGCGGAACCCGTTCCAGGTGAGTCGAGCCTTGAGCCCGACCAGTGCCCCGACCACTAGCCGGCGTACCAGGACGAGTCAGGGGTGCGTCCGCCCACCGCGGAGATGAATGCGTCTTCTACATTGTCGACGCCCATCCGGCGGCACAGCCCTTCCGGGGTCTCCTCGATGGTCAGGCGCCCGGCGATCATGATCCCGATCCTGGTGCACAGCTTCTCGACCAGATGCATCTCGTGGGAGGAGAAGACGATGGTGGTGCCTCCCTGGGCGGCCTGTTGCAGGAGACTGCGGATCAGACGAGCCGACACGGCGTCGACGCCTTCGAAGGGCTCGTCGAGGAACAGGACCGGAGGGCGATGGATGATCGCGGCGCCGAGGGCGATCTTCTTGCGCATCCCCCTCGAGTAGTCGCCGACCAGCTTGGACCCGGCCTCGATCAAGTCGAGCATGTCGAGCAATTCGTTGCGTCGTCGCGTTGCCTCGTGACGATCCAGCCCGTGCATTGCCGCGGTGAAGTCGAGCAGCTCGGCCCCGGTCAGTCGCTCGTAGAGGTTGAACTCCTCGGGGAGGACCCCGATCCGCGCCTTTACCTCGGTGGGGCTCTGCCACGTGTCGAATCGACCGATTCCCACCGAGCCGGCGTTGGGGCGGAGCAGGCCGACGATCGATTTGATGGTGGTGGTCTTCCCGGCCCCGTTCTGACCGAGCAGTCCGTAGAACTCGCCGGCCTGTATCGAGAGGTCGACTCGATCGACCGCCACCGTCTTGCCGAACTTGCGGACCAGGCCCCGGGCCCATACCGCAGGAGGTGCCGAGACGGCGTCGGTCGAAGGCTCTTCGGTGAGCGATTGGGTCACCTTCGCAGTATCGACGGAACCGGCCCGAAACCGAAGGGAAACCCGTGTCCGGGTACCAGGTACCAAGTACCCGATACCCCCGTTACCGTAGGCGCCGGTGGACTACCAGGCCCTCTATCGCAAGTACCGGCCCCAGACCTTCGACGACGTCATCGGCCAGGGGCATGTCACCACCACCCTGTCCCGCGAGGTCGCCGATGGTCGGGTCGCCCACGCCTATCTGTTCACCGGGCCCCGGGGGACGGGCAAGACCACGACTGCCCGCATCCTGGCCAAGGCGCTGAACTGCGAGAATCGCGGCGCCGACGGCTCGCCGTGCAACGTCTGCCCGAGCTGTGTCGCCATCACCGAAGGGTCGTCGCTCGATGTGCTCGAGCTCGACGCCGCGTCGCACAACTCGGTGGACGACATCAGGGACATCAAGGTGAGCGTGACGACGGTGGCCTCTTCGGCGACCTCAAACCGGGTGTTCGTCCTCGACGAGGCGCACATGCTCTCCAAGGCGGCGGGGAATGCCCTGCTCAAGACCCTGGAAGAGCCGCCGGCGCATGTCTACTTCGTCCTGGCCACGACCGAGCCCTACAAGCTCCTCGACACCATCAGGTCGAGGAGCCAGCGATTCGACTTCCATCCGGTCCCGATCGAAGAGCTGGCCGGGCATCTGAGCCTGATCTCCGAGCGCGAGGGATACAAGACGAATCCCCAGGCCTTGATCGCCATCGCCCGTCACGCCGGCGGATCGGTGCGGGACTCCCTGTCACTGCTGGAGCAGGTCGCTGCCCTCGGCGCCGGCTCGGTGGACGTGGGTGGGGTGCGACGAGCCCTCGGTCTCGCCGACTCCGAGGCTTTCACCCGGCTGGTCGAGGCGGTGGCCGCCCAGGACGCCAAGTCGGCACTCGAGTTGGTCGCGGAGCTCGCCGCCGACGGCGTCGATCTGAGGAGGTTCGTCGCCGAGTCGGTGGCCTTCTTCCGGGGTGCGTTCCTCGCTCACTACGCACCCAATCTCGCCGAGATCGCCGATGAGCCGGCCGACGTCTACGAGTCCTGGCGGAAGGCGGCCCAGGTGATCAGCGCCACCGACGTCCTGAGGGCGGTCGATCTCCTGGGCGACGCCCTGGTCCGTCTCCGTGAGGGGCGTGAGGAGCGGCTCATGACCGAGCTGGCCCTGATCAAGCTGACTCGCCCCGAGACGGCCAGCGACGCCGAAGCCGTCCTGTCCAGGGTGGAGCGGATCGAGAGACGGCTGGGCAAGCCCGACCCGGTCCCTCCGGTGGCGGCGGCCGGATCGGAGAAGCGCGACTTGGCCGACACCGAGCCGGCCCGGACCGAGCCGGTCTCCCGACCTACGGCCTCCTCGCCGGCGGCGGTCGCGGTCGCGGAGGCCGGGAACGACCAGCCCGTCCCGCAGGTCGAGACGGAGTCCCCGGCGTTCGATGTCTCCTTCGAGCAGCTGCAGAAGGTGTGGCCCGGGTTGTTCGGTTCGTTGCGCGACGTGCTCGGCGCCCGGAGATGGGCCTTCTTCCGTGAGGCGGTGCCCGCCGCGGTCGACGGGAATGTGATCGTTCTCGAGGTGCCCCATGGCTTTCACCTCCAGTCGCTCCAGGAAGACGATGCGGTGGCGGCGATCGTTGCCACCAGGGCCGGCGACCTCCTCGGCGGCCCGGTACGGGTGCGCTTCGGGCTGAGGGAGGGTGTCGACGTCGGGGAGGACGGAGGCGACCAGACCATCGACATGACCCAGCTCGAGGAACGGCCCCAAGTCTCGACCGATCCCACCTCGCTTCTGGCCAGCGAGCTCGGCGCCGAGATCGTCGAAGAGT
>DASUSU010000014.1:0-6930 GCA_036374915.1 Acidimicrobiia bacterium
CGATGGATGTTCACCATCTGCTCGTAGAGATGCCAGCGGTTGTCGATGTCCTGGTGCGCCGCGGTGGCGAGCTCTGCGGCCCGCTCCGGGTTGGCCCGGGCGAGCATGGCGAACCGGGCCTCCTTCTTGGCGAACTCGGAGAACGGGATCGACGGAGTCCGGCTGTCCAGGCGAAGACCGGGATCGCCCACCTGCTCCCGGGCCGGGTCGTAGCGGTAGAGCGGCCAGTAACCCGACTCGGCTGCCTCCTTCTGATGGCCCATCTGGGTCGACATGTCGATGCCATGGGCGATGCAGGGGCTATATGCGATTATCAACGAGACCCCTTCGTGCTGCTCGGCTTCGTCGAATGCCTTCACCGTCTGGGTCTGGTTGGCCCCCATTGCGATCTGGGCGACGTAGACGTTTCCGTAGGACATCGCGATCTGCCCCAGGTCCTTCTTGCCGGTTCCCTTGCCTCCGGTGGCGAACTTGGCGATGGCTGCCCGCGGGGTGGCCTTGGAGGCCTGTCCCCCGGTGTTCGAGTAGACCTCGGTGTCGAGGACCAGCACGTTGACGTTGCGCCCCGAGGCGAGCACGTGGTCGAGCCCGCCGAACCCGATGTCGTAGGCCCACCCGTCTCCCCCGACGATCCAGACGCTGGTCTCGACGAGCGTGTCGGCGACCGCCTCGAGACGGCGGGGCAGGGTCCCCTCCAGGGTGGCGAGACGATCCTTCAGCCGCGCAACCAGCTCACGCTGTCTCGCCACCAGGCGATCGAGGTCGGAGCGGTCGAGGTTCTCGATCACATCGAGGATCTCGCCTGCCAGGCTCCCCAGCTCGGGGGCGAGGGCCACGACGAGGAGCATGGCGTCCTTTCGCTGTGCCTCCAGCGCCATCCTCATGCCGAGGCCGAACTCGGCGTTGTCCTCGAACAGGCTGTTCGACCAGGCCGGGCCTCGTCCCTGACCGTCTGTCGTCCACGGCGTGGTCGGCAGGTTTCCGCCGTAGATCGAGGAGCATCCGGTGGCGTTGGCCACCACCACCCGGTCGCCCAGCATCTGGGTCAGCAGCTTCAGGTAGGGCGTCTCGCCACATCCGGCGCAGGCGCCCGAGAACTCGAACAGCGGCTGGAGGAACTGAGACCCCTTGACCGAGGCCGCCTTCACTTCGGACCGGTCGATCTCGGGGATCTCGAGGAAGTAGCTCCAGTTGCGTCGCTCCCGGTCGAGATGGTCGAGCTTGGGCAGCATGTTGATCGCCTTGTGCTTGACCATCTCCTTCGACTTGGCCGGGCACACGTCGACACAGACCCCGCAACCGGTGCAATCGTCGGGCGCCACCTGCACCACGATCCTCCAGCCTTCGAGGTCCTTGGTCGCCGACTCTTTCCAGACGAAGCCTTCAGGTATCGGCGCGGCGGGATCGAAGGCCTTGATCCGGATGGCGGCGTGGGGGCAGACCAGGGCGCACCGGGCACAGTCGATGCAGATACTCGGGTCCCAGATCGGTATCTCCTCGGCGATCGAGCGCTTCTCCCACTGGGCGGTCCCGGTGGGGAACGTCCCGTCGACCGGCATCGCCGATACGGGAAGCAGGTCTCCCCTGCCTTCCATCATCATCGCGGTGATCCGCTTGACGAAGTCGGGGGCGGCTTCGGAGACGGTGGGCAGGCCGATCGGTGGGCCGGACACCTCGCCGACCTCGACACGGTAGAGCCCGTTGACGGCTCGATCGACCGCCTCCTCGTTCTTGCGCACCACCGCCTCGCCCCGCTTGCCATAGCTCTTCCGGATGAAGCGCTTGACCGCAGCGAGCGCCTTGTCGGTGTCGAGGAAGTTGGTGAGATGAAAGAAGCAGGCCTGCAGGACAGTGTTCACCCTTCCCCCCAGGCCGAGATCGCGGGAGATGGCGAGGGCATCGATGGCCCACAGCTCGAGCTTCTTGTCGATGATCTGCGCCTGGGCCCGGGGTGGGATCTGCTCCCAGAGCCGGTCGACCGGAAACGGGCTGTTGATCAGGACCGTCGCCCCCGGCCCCGCTACTTCCAAGGCGACCTCGCTCTCGAGGAAGTCGAAGTGGTGCACGGCGACGAAGTCCGCCTCGTCGATGAGATAGGTGGAGAGAATCGGGCGGGGCGCGATGCGGAGATGGGAGACGGTGCGAGAACCGGCCTTCTTCGAGTCGTAGACGAAGTACCCCTGGGCGTAGAGGGGTGTCTCCTCGCCGATGATCTTCACCGAGTTCTTGTTGGCCCCGACCGTCCCATCCGAGCCGAGCCCGTAGAAGACCGCTCGAGTCACGTCCTCCGGCTCGTGCCACCACTCGGAGTCGTACTCGATCGAGCTCCGTGTCACGTCATCGACGATCCCGACGGTGAAATGCCGGCGCGGGGCCGCCCCCGTCACCTCGTCGAAGACGCCGGCCACCATGGCCGGGGTGAACTCCTTGGACGAAAGCCCGTAACGGCCCGCATACACCTGGGCGGCCCGGCCCCCTTCGGCCAGGGCGGTGACCACATCCAGGTAGAGCGGGTCGCCCACCGCCCCGGGCTCCTTGGTCCGGTCCAGCACCGCGAGACGCTCGACGGTCGGCGGGAGAGCCCCGAGGAAGGCCGGCACGTCGAAGGGGCGGTAGAGACGCACCATGACTAGACCCACCTTGGCCCCCTGACCCACCAGGCGATCCACCGCCTCGATGGCGGCCCCCGAGCCCGATCCCATGATCACGATCACCGTCTCGGCGTCGGGCGCTCCGTGATAGTCGAACAACCGGTAGTGACGGCCCGTCTCCGCGGCGAGTCGCTCCATCGCGGTCTCGACGATGCGGGGGACGAGGTCGTAGTAGGGATTGGAGGCCTCCCGGGCCTGGAAGAAGACATCGGGGTTCTGGGCCGTGCCCCGGAGCACCGGCCGATTCGGGTTGAGCGCCCGGAGACGGTGGGCAGAGATCAGATCCTCGTCGACCAGCCGACGCAGCACGTCGTCGGCGATCACCTCGATCTTGGCCACCTCATGGGAGGTCCGGAACCCGTCGAAGAAGTGGAGGAAGGGGACTCTCGACTCGAGGGTGGCCAGGTGGGAGACCAGGGCGAGGTCATGAGCCTCCTGCACCGAACCGGCGGCCAGGAGGGCGAATCCGGTCTGGCGAGCGGACATCACATCGGAGTGGTCGCCGAATATGGAGAGGGCATGGGTGGCGATGGTGCGGGCGGCCACGTGAATGACCACCGGGGTCAGCTCGCCTGCGATCTTGTACATGTTGGGCAGCATGAGCAGCAGCCCCTGGGATGCGGTGAAAGTCGTCGTCAGCGCGCCTGCCTGAAGCGAGCCGTGCACTGCCCCCGCCGCGCCCCCCTCGCTCTGCATCTCGATCACGTCAGGGACCACCCCCCAGAGGTTGGGCTGACCGGCGTGAGACCACTCGTCGGCCAGCTCACCCATGGGCGAGGCCGGGGTGATCGGGTAGATGGCGATGACTTCGCTGAGACGGTATGCGATGAGAGCGGCGGCCTCGTTGCCGTCCACCGTGATGAAATCTGCAGCGGTCTTCACCTGGTCAATGTAGCGATGCGGCTCCTCTGCCAACCAGGGACCAAAGACCCCTACGAAATGATCAACGGCCTCGACGCGTTATACCCGAACATGGACAACTTGCTGCAGGAGGCGGCGGCCCGCGCCGCCCGGTATCGACATGACGTCGAGGTCGATCCGATTCGCCCCGAGCCCGGGGCCGACCTCTCCGAGCTCGCAGGCGACTTCCCCGAAGGGCCGACCGACCCGATGCAGGTCCTCAAGCTCATGGACGAGATCGGCTCACCGGCCACCATGGGGTTCTCCAGCCCCCGCTTTTTCGGGTGGGTGATCGGCGGGGTGCATCCCGTCGCCCTGGCCGCCGACTGGATGGTCTCGGCCTGGGACCAGCCCACCTACGCCGCGGTGGCGAGCCCGACCACCGTGGCCCTGGAAGCGGCGGCGATCCGTTGGATCAAGGACGCCGCCGGGCTCCCCGCCAGCACCTGGGGGGTCTTCGTCACCGGCACCACCGTGGCACATATGGCGACTCTCGCCGCGGCGAGGTCGGCGGTGCTGGCTGCCGAAGGATGGGATGCGACCGGGCAAGGCCTGTTCGGGGCGCCGCCGGTGAAGGTGGTCGTCGGCGCCGAGGTTCATCCCTCCCTGGTCAAGGCTCTGGGAGTGGTCGGCTTGGGTAGGGACCGCGTCATCGAGGTGCCGGTCGACAACCAGGGGCGGATGCGCGCCGATGCCCTGCCCGACCTTTCCCCTCCCGCCATCGTCTGTGTCCAGGCGGGGAATGTGAACACGGGCGCCTTCGACCCGATGGCCGAGATCATCCCGTGGGCCAAGGAGGCCGGGGCGTGGGTCCATGTCGACGGGGCATTCGGCTTCTGGGCCGCGGCCTCGCCGGGTCTGCGTCATCTTGCCGCCGGGATGGAAATGGCCGACTCTTGGGCCACCGACGCCCACAAGTACCTGAGCGTGCCCTACGACGCCGGGCTGGCCCTGGTCCGCAACCCTTCCGACCTGGAACGCCTGATGAGTGTCGAGGCGGCCTATCTGGTCGAAGGCGAGATGGGAGTCGACCCCGGTCTCTACGCCCCCGAGATGTCGCGTCGGGCGCGAGGTGTCCCGACCTGGGCCGTGCTCCGGTCGTTGGGCCGATCCGGTCTCACCGATCTGATCGATCGACCCGTCGCCCTGGCCCGACGGTTCGCGGAGGGGATGTCCGAGGCCGGGTACACGATCCTCAACGAGGTTGTCCTCAACCAGGTCCTGGTCAGCTTCGGCGAGCCAGAGGAGACGCAACGCATCGTCACCCGGCTTCAGGCCGCCGGCGTCATGTTCGCCGGCCCCACCGTGTGGCAGGGCCAGACCGCGATGAGGTTCTCCGTCTCCAACTTCGCCACCACCGAAGAGGACATCGACCTGAGCATCCAGGCCGTGCTCGAGGCCGCGGCCGCCTCCTAGACCGAGAGTCTCTCCCGTAGGGTGGCCAGGTCGCCCTGCCAGACGTTCTGAACCAGGACAGGCTTGAAGCCCATCTCGATGTTGATGTTCAGCATGGGCCGATTGGAGCCGGCGTTGAACGTGTCGATCCGGCGCACGGACGGGTAATCGGAACGCAGCCTCAACGCCATCGCCGCCTTCACCCACCGACCGAGACCCTTGTTTCGGTGTTTTGGATCGACCCCGGTGTCCCATTGCCACACCAGGTCGGGCTGAAGCCGATGAAAGACGACCGTGGTGTACCCGGCGAACTCGCCCGATTCGTGACGTGCGACATAGGTGAGCACGTCCCGGCTCTTTCGTTCCTCCTTGGCCTCGATATCGCGCCAAAGCTCGGGGGTGGTGATCTCGTCCTCCTCCTCGTAGTCCTCCCGGGGCGCGGTGTTCATGACCAGATGGAGATCGCACAGGGCCTGGAGATGCTCCTCTTCGATCGGGCTGGGCAGGTACAGGAGCTCGTAGTCGCCGGCCCTCTCCTCCGCCTTCTTCACCCACAGCTCCATCAGCGACCAGTCGACGTCCGGGAAGGAGAGACGGCTCAGCTGCTCACGGTAAGCAGACTTCATTCCCGCCCGCTTCAACAGCTCCTCTTCGGGACGACCCTCGTTCAACTCGAAGGCGAAACGAATCCGCCCGTCCTTCTCGGCTGCATCGAGCATCGGCGATGCGACTTCCCGGCCATGACCCGACCCGCGGTGATCGGGATGGACATACACCCACCCGAAGGCGTTCTCCAGGTTCTGCTCGCGATCCATGTAGACCCCGGCCGTGGCTACCGCCTCGGGCCCCCGCCACAGCGCCCAACGAGGGACTTCCTCGGAATCGAGCAGATTGCGCCAGTCGACCAGACGCTGCTCCCACGGAACCGGGGGATCGTCGGGCAGGAGCTCGGCGTCGCGGGTCAGGTAGAGCTCGTGCAGCGCCCGGAGCGTCTGCTCCGGCGCAACGCGCGTGTCGACGAGCTCGATGTGGATGGACATGATGGGTCGAGGCTATGGACAACCCATCTCTGATGCGGTCGAATTATCCGCGGATGGACGGGGAGGCGCTCTCCTTGGGATAGGCCGCCCATTGATCCTGCGCCGCCTCGGTGTTGACATCGAAGCCGATTCGGTTGTCGACCGAGGCGACTCCTTCGACCCCCTGGGCGATCCGCCCCACCAGACGGGCTTCGGCGCTGGTTTCCACCTCACCGGTCAGGACGACGACGCCACCGGCCACGCTCACCTGGATGTTCGACATGGGTTCGGGGAGCACGGCGAGCACATGCTTCACATCACCAGCGATCTCCTCGTCGTGATGGACATAGGCGCGGATCAGGTCGGACCTGGTGACCAGACCGATGAGACGCCCGTGGTCGATCACGGGCAGCCGGTTCACGTCGTTCCGGGTCATCAACCGGGCCGCCTCCTTCACCGTCGCCGTAGCCGAGATGGTGATCGGGTGGCGACTCATCAGTTCCTCCACCTTCTCGATTCCACTGAGCATCCCATCCTCGTGCCCGAAGAGGACATGGGAAACCCAGGTTCGAGAGCTGTCCTTGGCCACGTAGTCCGCCTCAGAGATGACGCCGACGACAACGTCGCCATCGACCACCGGAAGACCGCTGATCCGATTGTCCATCATCATCAACGCCGCCTCGCGCACCGAGGTATCCGGCGTAACCGTGAGCACATTCCGAGTCATCACGTCGATGACATCCACGAGGAGCCCCTTTCACTGCCTTGGCCGGAGTATGGGCGGTTGCATCGAAGCACAACAGGGCCGATCTGCTCTTTTGGTGCGCCATCCTCCCGCGTTGGGCCGGAGGTCAGGTCGAGCCGCGGTCCTCCGACCACTCCCCTCGAGTGATCCGGTAGACGACATGTCGACGCAGCCGGTCGTCGTGGAGGAAACGGGGATGGTCGAAGTCGAGCTCGGGAGC
>DASUSU010000015.1:0-2523 GCA_036374915.1 Acidimicrobiia bacterium
GCGACGACGATCACCGAGTAGGCGGCCGAGCGCATCCCCTCGGCGATGCCGGCGATGATCACGGTGGCCGGTCCGGTCTGGGACTGACGGGCGATCTCCTTGACCGTCTTGTAGTCGTCGGAGGTGAACCACTCGGAGATCTTCCCCACCAACCACCCGACGATGAGGCCGGCGAGGACCGCGAACCAGATCCCTAGCGGGTTCTCGGCGACGTCGCCGAACACCCAGAAGCTGAGGCCGAGCACACCGGCCGCGGTGGCGACGAGAGAGAAGTTGGTGCCCCGATGGAGGGCGGCGGCGAGGTCGTCGTCGCCCCTGGCCCGCACCAGGAACGAGCCGATCATCGCGGCGAACATGCCCAGGGCGCCCACGGCCAGGGGGAAGATGATCGTCTCTTCGAGCATGGCCGACGATGCGAAGACGATGGAGGCGTAGGCGATGGGAGCGACCAACGACCCGACGTAGGACTCGAAGAGGTCGGCGCCCATCCCGGCAACGTCGCCCACGTTGTCCCCGACGTTGTCGGCGATGACCGCCGGGTTGCGGGGATCGTCCTCGGGGATCCCGGCCTCGACCTTGCCCACCAGGTCGGCGCCCACGTCGGCGGCCTTGGTGTAGATGCCGCCGCCAACCCGAGCGAACAGGGCGATCGACGACCCGCCCAGACCGATGGCGGTGAGGACGTCGGGCCAGCTGTCCAGTTCGAGCACCTGGTTGAAGATGAGATAGCCGAGACCGACTCCGAGCAGCCCGAGCCCGGCAACGGTGAACCCCATCACCGCCCCGCCCCTGAACGCGACGGGGAGGGCGGCGGGAATCCCCCCGATGCGGGCCGCTTCGGTGGTGCGGGAGTTGGCCTGGGTTGCGATCCTCATCCCGATGAAGCCGGCGCCGCCGGAGAGCAGTGCCCCGAACACGTAGGCGATGGCGCCCCAGGGTCGGCCCCATTCGAGGAAGACGGCGATGAGGGTGGCCATGACCACGACGAACACCGAGACCCAGATGTACTCCCGGCGCATGAAGGCCATTGCCCCGGCCCTGATCGCATCGGCCAGCTCCACCATCCGCTGGTTGCCCCGGGGGGCGGCCAACACCAGCCGGGCGTAGTAAACCGCCAGCAACAGGGCAGCGACCCCGGCGGCGAGCGCGACATACAGAATCAAATCCAACAACAGACAACCTCCGGGGCAGGGCGGCCGGGGATTGTAGGGGGAACGGCTCGGACCGGACCAAAACCGCCTTCCTAATGCAGGGCGTCACGTATACGTGACGCCCTGCATAAAGAAGAAGAAAGGCCTGAGCTCAACCCCCGGCGATGGCCCCGGCCAGGTCGAGGATGGCGGCTTCGACCTCGGGACCACCGGTCCCGGTCTGCACCGCAACCGCGAAGATGACATCGCCCGATCGAACCACGATCTCGTAGGGACCGACGTCGTTGGGGTGATATGCCTCGTCACCGATCCCGGCGACGTCGGTGACCCCACCCCGGTTGTCCTCGTACCCGCTCTTGACCCCGTCCCATTGGGAAGACGACCCGTAGTGGAACACCTCGACACTCGGCGCCACCCCGCCGACGATGGTGAAGGAGCAGTTGCGGGCTATCCCCTCCTCGCCACTGGCCGAGGTAGCGGCGAAGGCCGAAGCCACCTCTTCGGGGGTGGCCAGCGCGCAAGGATCGTCGGCGGCTGTTCCGCTGGATGTGCTCGTGACCGACCCGGTGGTGGTCGAGGTCGGGTCGGCGTCGGTTCCGGGCACCGGGGTTACGGCAGCGTCGGAGACGCTGGTGGTCGTCGAGCCCGTGCCCCCGCACGACACGACGAGCAGAGCGACGGCCAGGCCCAACATGACCCGTGAGCGCATTGTCCCTCCTTGGGTGGACAGCGCTGAACCTACGGGCGTGGCTTAAGGCGGGATTAGCGGAGCCGTTGATATGGTGACGCTCCACCAATGGTCACCGATTTGCATGCCCGAACCCACCCCGGCCCGAGGCGAGCACTCCGGCTGATCACGTGCGCTGCAATGGTCATGGTCTGGCTGCTGGCCACTGCGGTGTCCGCCTCGGCCCACGGCGACCACGACGCCCGCCCGTTGCTGCGCGGAGCCGAGGCCGGGCCCTATTCGGTGTCGCTGTGGCAGGTCTATCCGGAGGCGGGGTCGGCGATGATCCCGCATCTGATCGTCATGTTCGACGACCAGGCTCCAGGTGCCGACATCGAGGTGTCGATCCAGGTCGGCACTGACCCGGTCGAGGTCGTGCCCTCTCTGACCACGCCGGGAGCGTGGGAGACCGTCGCCGGAGTGGGGACCGACGATCAGGTGACGGTGACCGTCTCCAGCTCGGAGGGATCATGGACTATCCCCACCATCGTCGTCCCGCCCCCGCTCACCTCGATTCTTCCCATGCGACTGCTGATCGCGATCTCTATATTCCTCGCCGCAGGGGTGGCCTGGTGGGCCGCAGGCCGGACCTCACGGGCGTGGCGTCGGCCCTTGCCCGAACATGGCTTGCGTTAGCTGATCCGA
>DASUSU010000016.1:0-3618 GCA_036374915.1 Acidimicrobiia bacterium
GGCCTGCGCCGATGTCGGCCGGCAGCTCGTGGCCGGCCAGGGCGAGGCGTGGCGCCTAGCGGGCTGGCGGGTCGCCGCGCTCGGCGCGGCTCGCGCCGCGCCGACCAGCCCGCCGCCGCTGGCCGTCGCCACACCGCCCGGAGCGTCGGCGGCGCCGGCGCGGGCCCGGGCGGCAGCGTTGGCGGTGCTGGCTGCCGCCGACCTGCCCGCCGAGCTGTGCGTCCCCGCCGGGGTGCCGGTCGAGGTCGCCCGGCAGACGGTGGCGGCCTTCGAGCTGGTCCATGCCCCCGACATGATCGAAGTTTCCGGCAGCACCGGCCGGTCCCCGATCGAAGTCGCCGGTCTGTTCCATCACCTCGGTCATGTGCTCGAGCTCGACGAGTTGGAGAGGGTGGTGGCCGGGCTCAAGCTGACCGATCCCTGGCAGAGGTGGGCCGGGGAGACCATCGAGGACGACCTGCTCTCGGTTCGCCGCTCGTTGGCATTGAACGTCCTCGAGGGAGCGCAAGACTCGTCGATCGAGGACGCGGTGCAGCGGTACATCGCCGACAGGGCGGATGCGGTCGTCTGGATCTCAGAGCTGATCCGCTCGCTGGACCTGGATGCGATCGGCGATCCCGCCCCGCTCCTGGTCGTGGTCCGTCAGATTCAGAATCTGGCCGGCCTGACTCCTACCTGAGGCAGACCGGTGCATTCGCCGTTCACACGGCGGACAGGGAGGCAATGCACAGCGACGGCTCGACGAACGGCTGCAGGTCCTCGACACTCACCGAGTCCCCGAGCTCCTCGGCCATGCCGCGCAGGATTCCGAGATGGATCGAGCACACCACGTCGCGATTGGCCTGCGCCACTTCGCGAAACGGGCAATCGTGCAGTCGAACCTGGATCCGCTCACCCTCCTGCGTCTCCTCGGGGGCGAATCCGAGCTCGGCGAGGGCGGTCACCATCTGCCCGACGACCTCGGCGGCGCCGAGCCGGGCGTAGGGCTCGGGACGGTCGACCATGTATCGTCCCCAGGCCCGGCCCGCCTCTTCAGACGCCGCGGCCGGATCGTCGACGTGGGCGCGGAGACAGGCGGCGAGGACCTCGGCCAGGAACTGGTAGCCCTCCGCTCCCGGTGACCGGGTCCGGCGCGGTGCGGACCGGTACAGCATCTTGGGCCGGCCGGGACGGGATCGGGGCTCGGTGGAACGGGTGACCATCCCCGCGTGGCGGAGCAGCTCGAGATGGGCCCGCACCGTGTTCGGATGCAGGCCGATCTGGGTCGACAGCTCGCCGACCTCCGTCGGCTGGTCTGCGTCGTCGAGCAGCCGGAGCAGGTGACGTCTGGTCGGATCGGCCAGTGCCCGATAGGTCAGTTCCCGCCGCTCTGCGAACAGATGCGTCTTCATGTTTCCACTGACGTCACCGTAAAAACCGGGGCAGCGAGTTTTTAGGGACTTTTGGCCCTGCCATCCGGGAACAGCGCGCGGTTGATTGGGTGGGGATGACCGACCTGACCCGTCGCCGATTCATCCAGATTGCGGGTGGCGCCGGGCTGGCCGCCCTCACCGGGCTTCTCGATCTCGATCTCCTCGCCCTCGAGGCCTTCCCCGGGGTCGACAATCCCCTGCTTGCCTATCCCAACCGGGGGTGGGAGGCCGTCTACCGCGACCAGTACGCCTACGACGACAGCTTCACCGTGATCTGCGCCCCCAACGACACCCACATGTGCCGTCTCCGCGCCTTCACCCGGAACGGGGTGGTGCTCCGGCTCGAGCAGAATTACGACGGCGACAACTACGGCGATCCCCAGGGCAACCGGTCGACCGCGCACTGGAACCCGAGGGGATGCCTCAAGGGCTACACCCTGCATCGTCGGGTCTACGGGCCCTACCGGCTCCGGGCCCCGATGCTGCGAACGGGATGGAAGCAGTGGGCCGACGACGGCTTCCCCTCGCTCTCCGACAATCCCGAGCTGCGGACCAGGTACCTGTTCGACGACCGGGGCAATGACACCTTCGTCCGGCTCTCCTGGGATGAGATCGACGACTACACCGCCCGAGGCCTCGCCGCTATAGCCGAGACCTACTCCGGTGAGGAGGGAAGACGTCGTCTCCTCGATGAGGACGGCTACGAGCCCGAGATGCTCGAGCACTGGGAGGAATCCGGCGTGCGGACCATGAAGTTCGGCTCCTCTCTCCCCCCACACGGAGTAGCCGGGAAGTTCGGGATCTTCCGTTTCGCCAACATGCTCGCCCTACTCGACGCCACGGTTCGGGGGGTCGGCCCGACAGCGGCTGTGGGTGCGCGTGACTGGTCGGAGTACACCTGGCGCGGCGACCAGGCCCCAGGCTTCCCGTTTGTCCATGGTCTGCAGACCTCGGAGGTCGACTTCAACGATCTGCGCCACAGTCGGCTCCTCATCCAGGTGGGCAAGAACCTGGTGGAGAACAAGATGCCGGAGAGCCACTGGTTCCACGAGATCATGGAACGGGGCGGGAAGATCGTCTCCATCGTCCCCGAGTACGGGCCCCAGTCGTCCAAGTCGGACTACTGGATCCCGGTGCGGGCCGGCTTGTCCGACACCGCCATCTTCCTCTATCTGGCCAAAGAGCTGATCGACCGGGATCTCTACGACGTCGAGTTCGCCAAACGGTTCACCGACCTTCCCCTCCTGGTCCGGCTCGACACCCTGGCCCGGCTGAGGGCCGACGAGATGTTCTCCGGGCACGAGCCGCTCCTCGACCCGGCCGGTCCCAGCTTCAGCCTGCACGGCATGACCCCCGACCAGTACCAGGTCATCGGCGACCGGGTTTTGCGGGAAACGTCCGGGGCGTTCCGGGCGGTGAGCCGGGAGCACGTCGGGGATCGCATGGCCGAGCTCGGCATCGACCCCGAGGTCGACTGGCGGGGGACCGTTTCCCTGGCCGACGGCACCGTGGTGGAAGCCGCCACCGTCCTCAACCTCTATCGGGAGCATCTCGCCGACTACGACCTGGACACGGTCGCCGAGATCACCGGGTCTCCACCGGAGCTGCTGGAACGTCTGCTCGAAGACGTGGCCACGATCCGCCCGATGGCGATCCACGTCGGCGAGGGGGTCAACCACTACTTCCATGCCACCCTGCACAACCGCGCCACCTACCTGGTGGCCATGCTCACCGGTCAGATCGGGATTCCCGGCGCCGGGGTCAGCACCTGGGCCGGCAATTACAAGGGCGGCATCTTCCACGCCGCCCCCTGGTTTGGCCCCGGTGTCGGTGGCTATGTCAGCGAGAACCCGTTCCGGCCCCTCCTCGACGAGAACGACAGCTACAGCTTCGAAGACGTCCACCATTACAGCCACGAGGAGGAGACCTCGTACTGGGGCTATGGGGACAGGCCGTTGGTGGTCGACACCCCGGCCGAGGGCAGGAAGGTCTTCACCGGCCTCAGCCACATGCCCACACCGACCAAGGTGCTCTGGTACAACAACGCCAATCTGATCAACCAGGCCAAATGGGCCTATCACCTGATCAGAAACGTGAATCCCAAGGTCGACATGATCGTCGACCAGCAGATCGAGTGGACCGCCAGCGCCGAGTACGCCGACCTCGTGCTGCCGGTCAACTCCTGGGCCGAGATCGAGGACTACGA
>DASUSU010000017.1:0-23469 GCA_036374915.1 Acidimicrobiia bacterium
TACCACCACGTCGCCGCCTACGACATGCTCGGCGCCGCCGTCCTGATCGGTGTGCTCTACCTGCTATATCGGCGCATCGAGTTGCGCTACGGGCAACTCTTCTTCGCCTGGGTCACCTGGTACGGGTTCCAGCGCTTCCTCCTCGACTCGCTCCGCTACGGGAGCGGCGATGCCACCATCGGGGCTCTCACCTGGAACCAGCTGAGCGGCTTCATCGCCGGTCTCGCCGGTTTGGCCATCCTCTGGTGGCTGGGGAGGAACCAGCCGGTGGTCTCACCCGAGGCCGACCAGCGCTTCGTGGGCGCCGCCGAGCGTGCCGACTCGGAGGACGACGACGACCTGGACGACGAGGACGAGATGCTGGAGGGGGACGTCTCTCTCGACTAGAGACGGGCCTGCTAGCCCTGGTTGCGCCGGTCGCGCCAGGCGATCCAGTCGTGGAGCGGGGTCAGGTCATACCCGCTCCGACCGTCGAAGGAGAGGGTGATCAGCGAGGCACCGGCGGCTATGTAGTCGTCCCCGGTCTCGGGTTTGAGCGGATTGGCCCCACAGGATCGCTCGATGTCATCTCTGTCGCGGCCTTCACGTTCGCACCACTCGTCGAGGACCTGGTTCTTGTGCCTGATCACTCCGGGGCCGCCGAACCCGTGCCAGATGTCGGCGTGCCGGGCGGTGTAGCGGAGCGTCCTTCGCTCGCCGCCACCCCCGATCAGGATCGGGATCTCCCGGGTCGGGGGAGGGTTGAGCTTTTCCCAGCGGTTCTCGATCCGGGGCAGCGCTTCTCTCAGCGCGGTGAGACGGGTGCCCGCGGTCCCGAACTCGTACCCGTACTCGTCGTAATCCCGCTCGAACCATCCGGCACCGATGCCCAGGATCAGCCGGCCCCCCGAGATGTGGTCCACGGTTCGGGCCATGTCGGCGAGGAGCTCGGGGTTCCGATAGCTGTTGGCGGTGACGAGGGCGCCGATCTCGACCCGTTCGGTTGCCTCGGCCCAGGCCCCGAGCATGGTCCAGCACTCGAAGTGCTTCCCGTCCGGTTCGCCGCTCAGGGGGAAGAAGTGGTCCCAGTTGAACGCGATGTCGACACCCATCTCCTCGGCTCGCACTGCGGCCGACCTGATCTGGGCGTAATCGCCGTGCTGAGGTTGGATCTGGACTGCTATCCGCACCGGCCTGGTCAACGTCTCCTCCAAGTTCTGCTCGAACGGGTCACTCTAAGGAGGGAGGAGGATTGGTCCCCAAGCCGGTCAGGTCGTCGTGTGCGTCGCTCGAGCCCTCACAACCCGAACATGGTGTCCTCGATGAGATGGTCGACCACCGCCTCCATGGCCTGGCGCTCTCCGACACCACCCTCCAGGGCGGCGCGGTAGACGGCGAGTTGACGATGGGCACTGGTCCCTTCCCGGGCGATGGTTCGCATGTGCCGCAGCTGTTCGACGACGTCGAACTCGGCAGCGTCCTGGGCCAGCATCTCGATCACCTCCTCGACCAGATCGGCGAAAGGGACCAGCTCGCCGCGTCCAAAGTCGATGAGAGAGCCGCCGGTGCCATAGCGCTGCGCCCTCCACATGTTCTCGGAGATGAGCATCGGGGAGTAGACCCGCCAGCGCTGGTTGCGGCGGCGGAGCCGGAACATGTAGCCGAGCAGGCACAGATAGAAGGCGGCCACGGTCATCGCGTCGTCGAGGCGGGTGCAGACGTCGGTGACTCTCATCTCCAGGGTCGGATATCGGGCCGAAGGCCGGATGTCCCACCACAGCTTGGTGGCGTCTTCGATTATCCCCGCCTCGACCAGGACTTCGACGATCCTCTGGTACTCGCCCCACGACTCGAACTCCTCGGGCAAGCCGGTGCGGGGCATGCTTCGGAAGATGATCGGGCGGTAGGCGAGCAGCCCGGTGTCGGTGCCTGCCCAAAACGGCGACGAGGTGCTCAGTGCGAGGAGGTGGGGGAGCATGTACCTGACCTGGTTCATCAGGTCGATGCGTAGATGGTCGCTGTCGATCCCGACGTGGACATGCATGCCGCAGATGACCATCTGCCGCGCCACTTGCTGGTAGTCGGCCGCGATCCGCTGGTATCTGGGCTGCTCGGTCGTCTTCTGCTCCGACCAATGGGCGAAAGGATGGGTGGAGGCGGCGATGATGGCCGCCCCGTACCGGCCGACCACGGCGGACAGGTCCCGACGCAGGGTGGCCAGGTCCTCCCGGGCTTCGACCAGCTTGGCGCACACCTTGGTCCCGACCTCGATCTGCGCCCTGAGGAACTCCGGGGCGACCTGGGGCCCGAGCAGCTCCCGAAGCGAGGTCCACATCTCGGGAGGCGGGTCCTTGATCAGGTCCCTCGTCTCCCGGTCCACCACCAGGTACTCCTCCTCGATCCCAACGGTGAAGGCGGGGCGATCGATCACGCGCCGAAAGCTAGTGGCGAGAGGTCTAGAGGCCGAGCGCCATCACCCGACGACGCTCCGTCGCGCAGAGATCCCGGACATGACAGCCGTCGAGGTGGTCGTTGACCAGACCCATCGCCTGCATGAAGGCATACACCGTGGTCGGTCCCACGAACGTCCAGCCCCGCCTGCGCAGGTCCTTGGACAGGGCGGTCGACGCCTCGGTCAGTGCGGGGATGTCTTCGGGGGGCCCCTCCTCGGGCGGCGCCCAGTCCCAGAAATAGCCGGCCAGGGATCCTCGCTCCGATATCAACTCCAGGGCTCGGCCGGCGTTGTTGATCGTGGAGCGGATCTTCCCCTGGTGACGGATGATCCCGGAATCGGCGAGGAGGCGCGCCACGTCGGCTTCGCCGAACCGTGCTACCCGGGCCGGGTCGAAGTCGGCGAAGCCCGTCCTGAAGCTCTGCCGCTTGCGCAGGACGGTCAGCCAGGAGAGCCCGGCCTGGAACCCCTCGAGACAGATCTTCTCGAAGAGCCGGGCGTCGTCGGCGGTCGCTCGGCCCCATTCCTCGTCGTGGTAGACCCGGTAGATCTCGGGCTCGGACCCCCACCAGCATCTGGGGACGCCGTCTTCGCCGATCGTCAGCTCCATCGGCCGACTCTATTTGATCGAATGTTTCTCGATGCTTTAGCACCCCTTTCCCGGTGCCCATCTAGGTTGTCCCCATGCGATCACCCACCCGAAGAGACGCTCTCTCCGGCGCGGTCTCCGCCGCCCTGGCCCTCGGGGTCTCCGAGTTGGCGGCGGGGCTGCTCGGCCTGCCCTCCCTGATCGAGGGTCTGGGCAACTGGGTCATCGACGTGGTGCCGACGCCGATAAAGGACTGGGCCATTGCCACCTTCGGCACCAACGACAAGCTGGCCCTGCTCATCGGCATAGCTGTGGTCACGATCATCCTGGGCGGCGCGGTGGGCGTGGTCGCCCGCAACCGGTTCTGGATCGGCACCGCGGCGTTCATCGGGTTCGGTCTGGTCGCAGTCCTGGCTGCAGTGCGCGACCCGAGTGTCTCGGTCGGGATCGCGGTCATCCCCGCCGGGCTGGCCGCCATCACCGGCATCGCCGCCCTGCAGTGGCTCCATGGGCGGGCCCCGGAGCCTGATCCGGCACCTGAATCGGCCGCGGGCGATCGGTTCGATGCGACCAGACGCAGTTTCGTGCTCGGCATCGGCGCCGTGTTCGGGGTCGCGGTCATCTCCGCGGGCCTGGGGCGGGGCCTGCTGGAACGGGCCAAGCGCACGGTGGCCGGCCGTTCCGACGTGGCGTTGCCCGGCCCGGCCCAGCCCTTGCCCCCGGTGGCTGCCGCGGCCGAGTTGGGCGTCGACGGTCTCAGCCCGGTGCTCACACCGAACGAGAGCTTCTACCGGATCGACACCGCGTTCTCCGTGCCCCGGGTGGAGCTGCCGGAATGGACTCTGAGCATCGAAGGGAGGGTCGACCGCCCCTACACAATCGGCTACTCCGACCTGCTCGACATGTCGATGGTGGAACGCGATGTCACCCTCTCCTGTGTCTCCAACGAGGTGGGCGGCGATCTGGTCGGAAATGCGCGCTGGCTCGGTGTCCCCTTGGTCGAGATACTCGACCGCGCCCGCCCCCGCGACGACGCGGAGCAGCTGGTCGGTCACTCGGTGGACCGGTTCACCGTCGGTTTCCCGGTGGAGGCGGTCTACGACGGGCGCGACGCCCTGGTCGCGGTGGGGATGAACGGAGAGCCCCTTCCCCTGGAGCACGGGTTCCCGGCTCGTCTGGTGGTGGCCGGTCTCTACGGGTACGTCTCCGCCACCAAGTGGCTCTCGGCGATCGAGCTGACCGGATGGGACGACTTCGATGCCTACTGGATCCCCAGGGGCTGGGCCAAGGAGGCGCCGATCAAGACCCAGAGCCGGATCGACACCCCCCGGCACCGGGCGCGGCTGGAGCCGGGGGCTCGTCAGGTGGCCGGCGTGGCCTGGGCCCCCAACCGGGGGATCTCCAAGGTCGAAGTGCGGCTCGGCGCCGGCGCCGCTTGGGTCGAGGCCGAGTTGTCCGAACCGCTATCGGACAACAGTTGGCGTCAATGGGTGGTGCAGTGGGAGGCGACCGCCGGCACCTATCAGATCCAGGTGCGGGCCACCGACGGCGAGGGCAACGTCCAGACCGACGAGCTGCGGCCTCCCGCGCCCGATGGGGCCACGGGATGGCACACCATCGAGGTGGAAGTGGCCTGAGGCGTGCCGGCTGCCCGGTGGCTCACGCCTGGTCCGAGGCGGAGATGGCCCACGAGATGCCGAGATCGGGGGAGGATGCGGCGAGGCGGAGCACCCACCCGGTATCCGGGCTGCCATCGTCGAACCAGTGCCAATCGATCCCCCGGGCGGCAGCAGCCACCTCTCCGGGGAGGGCAGGCCAGTCGAGATCGGCGAGGGAAGCCACCGCCCACCACGCCAGATACCGGCCAGCCGCCGCGCCCCGGCGACGCCCGTGGGCGCCACCCGACGCCGCCGCCCATCCCATCCAGGCCATCGCCTCGGTCGTGGCGAGGCCGGCGACACGCGCCGAAGGGAGGCCGAGGGCGGCAATGGCGGCCAGGTGGTCGCCTTCCACGGCAGCCGTTTGGCTCCGCCCGCTCGACTGGTCGGTCCAGGGCTCGACCAGGTCGCCCAGGGCAGCGGTGGAGTGAGGGTCGTCGATCGCGGTGAAGGCTTCGGGTAACACCACCAGGCTCGTGGCCGGCGTCGCCGGGGAGGGTGTCTCCACCTTGTCCTTCTTGTAGACGGCCAACTGATACGCCGGCTCCCAGGTCTCGAGCTCGGAGGGCAGGTCGGGGATGGGCACATCGACGGGCTCGCCTCTGACCACCCGCTCCGCAGCCACCGTGTCGCGTTCCGGGCCGGGAGGGAGGTGTGGCTCCAGCTCGGCCCAGGTCTTGGTGCTGGCCGCCACCTCGGGAAGAGGGCCGAGCGCGAACCTGGACTGGCCCTCGGCCACGATCGGCCCGGCGATCGCAGCCGGCGCCTCCAGGGCGAGCCGGTAGCGGATGTGCTCTTCGACGCCCCAGACCTGCTTGCCGCGGGAGACGGCCTCGGCACATCTGTGCCTGAGCTCGATCAGATCGTCCCAAGCCCGACTGGCGCAGTATCCGTCCACGACCCGAAGCAACTCGTCGGTGTCAGAGGTCTCGATGGCCTCCACGGCCCGGGGCCCGATCATGGGTTGGGCCCGGTGACGACTGGGAGCCCGCGTCGTGACCAATCGGAGAAGGAGCCGACATAGACATCGGGCATCGGGCGCCCGGCGACGACGAGGGCCAGGGCGGTGTGGCAGGCGTTGACCCCGCTGCCACAGGAGACGACGCCGTCATCGGGGAAATCCCGGTATCGCTCGGCGAGATAACGGCTGCTGCGGAACCGGCCGCGATCGAGATTGCCGGTGAACGGGTAGTTGACCGCACCGGGGATGTGGCCCGCTTTCGGGTCGACCGGCTCCACCTCGCCCCGATAACGCTCCGGAGCGCGAACGTCGGCCACCACCCTCCCCTCCAGCTGATCGTGCCCGACGACCCCGGTGTACCCGGACACCTCCGGGTAGATGGTGGGCCGCGGCGCCACCGATCCGGCTTCCACGGGGAGACCGTCACCGACCCATGCCTGGAAACCACCGTCGAGGAGGCGGGCCGGCCCGGAGTGGCCGATAGACCTCAGCATCCACCACATCCGGGCCGCAACCGCCCCGCCCATGTCGTCGTAGACCACGACCTCGTGGTCGGGCTCGACTCCGAGCCTGCCCAGGGTGTCGACGAAGTCGGAGGCGGTAGGAAGAGGGTGACGTCCCTCGCCGGGCACTGCGGCCAGGTCGTGGTCCAGATCGACGAAGACGGCTCCCGGGATGTGGCCTTCCTCGTACGCAGCCACTCCATGATCCGGGTCGGTGAGCGACCAGCGCAGATCGAAGAGGTCGACTTCGTCGAGACGCCGAGCCAGCTCGGCGGTTCCGATCAACGGGTTTGTCACCTTCCCCATTCAACAGCGTGGCGTTGCTCTCTTGCGATCGGGCCCCCGATTTGAGGAGAATGTGCCGATGTCGGCGTCGAGACGCTGGGCCCCACTTCTCCTCTGGTCGTTGCTGATGCTCGTCATCTCCCTTATCCCATTGGCCGTCGGCTGGGGGCGGATCCCCGATCCCGTAGCCACCCATTGGGGTTTCGCCGGCGACGCCGACGCCAGCCTGCCTCGCGCCGCGGTTCCGTTGCTGATGGTCGGGCTGATCGGGGTCGGTCTGCTCACCACTTCGTTGTTCAGGGCGGGCAAGGAGCCGACACCGGAGGCGTTCGCCATGGTCGGGCTCATGGGTGGCCTGGGCACCGCGCTCCTCGGTCTCGTCGTGTACCTGAATTGGGATGCCGCATCCTGGGAAGAGGCGGGAACCTTCAACCTGTGGCATGTCGGCATCGTCCTCGCCGGCGTCTTTGCCGGGGGCGCGGCCGGGTTCGTGGCGGGCCGGAGATGGTCCCCCGAGCGCCCGGTGACCACCGCCGATGGCCCGGTGATCGAGGTGGCCCCCGGCGAACGGGTCTCGTGGGTGGGCCGGGCCTCCGTCCGATGGCCGCTGTTGCTGCTCGGTGGGGCGGCTTTGGTGCTCGTCGGTGTCCCTGATGTGGGTCCGTGGCTGGCCGGGCTGTTCGTGCTCCTAGCCCTGGCCTTCATGCAGGTGGAGGCGAATGTGAACAACGACGGCCTGACCATCCGCCTCAGCGGTATCCCGGTGCGCCGGATCGCTCTGGAAAAGGTCTCCTCGGCCCGGGCGATCGACCTGGAGCCGGCGCAATGGGGGGGATGGGGCTGGCGGGCGTCGCCCCACGGGTCGGCCATCGTCCTGCGCCGAGGCGAGGCGCTCGAGCTGACCTTCACCGGGGGGAGGCGATTCGCGGTGACGGTTGACGACGCCGCCACCGGCGCGGCTCTCCTCAACGGACTGGTGGCTCGTCTCCTCGGCGAGACCTGAGGTCGCGGCGGGAGGCGATCACCCTTCCCGTTCCAGCTCCTCACCAAGACCCGAGATGCTCGCTCCCAGCGCTGCGGCGAAAGCGCCGGCAGCTCTCCTGAGCTGGGCCCGGGTCTCGGGATCGGCCAGCGCTGCGGACAGTGATCCCGCCATCTGGTCCCAGACGCCGGCCAGAGTGGCAAACGCGCTCCGGATCTCCTCCTCGGTGGGCCCGTCCTCGGATGCAACCCGTTCGTAGATCAGGCGGAGACGTTCGCCGAGCGACGAGAGCTCGCTGGAGACATTGTCCCAGGGATCTGTCGTCTCCTCCGACGTAGGATCGGGACGGTGCGTCTCCACCTACTCGATGGTACCTACGAGCTGTTCCGCTCCCACTACGGGCGAAAGGACACGGTGACCGGTATCGACGGCTCGGATCTGAAGGCCACCCTGGGGATCGTCGAGTCGACACTCTCCCTGCTCCGAGAGCCCGGGGTCACCCATCTCGCCGCCAGCTTCGACACGGTGATCGAGTCGTTTCGCAACGTCATGTTCCCCGCATACAAATCCTCGGCCGGGATGGATCCCGAGCTGCTCGCCCAGTTTCCCGTCGCCGAGGATGCCCTCGAGGCGATCGGCGTCGTGGTCTGGCGGAACATCGAGTTCGAGGCGGACGACGCCATAGCAACGGCTGCGATTCGCTGGGTGGAGGACGTGGAGCAGGTGGTCATCGCCACCCCTGACAAGGACCTCAACCAGCTCGTCATTGGGGATCGGATCGTCACCTACAACCGGCGGGAGCAGAAGATGCTCGACGAGTCTGCGGTGGTGGAGAAGTTCGGGATCCACCCCGAGTCGATCCCCGACTACCTGGCTTTGGTGGGCGACACCGCCGACGGTGTTCCCGGGCTGCCCGGATGGGGGGCGAAGTCGGCCTCGGCCGTCCTCGCCCGCTACCCGAGGCTGGAGCTGATCCCGTTGTCGTCCAGCGACTGGGAGGTGACGCTGCGTGGAGGCGAGAAGCTGGCGGCCACCTTCAGGGACAATCAGGAGCTCGTCTACATGTACCGGGAGCTGACCACCTTGCGTCTCGATGTGCCGATCGCCGAGACGCTGGCCGACCTGGAGTGGAAGGGCGTGCCCCGCCCCCGGTTCGAGCAGTTCTGCAACTCGGTCGGATTCGACCCCGAGTCGATCCGGGTCCATCGCTGGGCCGACTGAGGTCGGGCTTCCAGCATCACTTGCCGCCGAAGTCGACCTCGATCATCGGAGACTCGTCGATGAGTCGCTGTCGCTGCGCCTGTGAGGAGTACCAGCCGGCATTGGGATTGTCGAAGACTCTGGCCCGTGCCGCCGGGTCCGATACCGGGCGGGCGCGGGCGGAAAGGTCGGCACCGGCGACGTGGACGATCACCTCGGGGTTGGCCAGTACGTTGGCGTACCAGTCCCGTTTCCCCGGCGTGCCGGTGATTACGAATCGGCCGTCGACGTTGAACCACCAGATCTCGATCCGTCGGGGCCGGCCCGATCTTCTCCCGAACGTGGTCAGCTCGATGGTGAGATGATCGGCCAGGACCTCCGGGTCCAGGCGATCAATCCTCATCGTCTTCCTCCCAGATGACGTCGAATCGCTCCATGCAGTCGCCGCAGCGATAGGCGAGCGAGGTCCCGGGCTCCAACTCGTGGTCCTCGGGGAGAAAGGAGATCAGGTGGGCGACACCGCCACAATCGACGCAGGTGAAGGTCTTCGCGGGCCCGGTCATGGGTAGGCGCGTCTCTTGGTACGGGCGAGGATCGTGGCCCCGATGACACCGGCGACCAGAGAGCCGGAGAAGATGCCGACCTTGGCCAGGTCGTTGATGGCCGGGTCGTCGAAGGCTAGGCCGGCCACGAAAAGGGCCACGGTGAAGCCGATGCCGGCCACGGCGGCGAGACCGATGACATGTGACCAGCCGGTTCCCGCGGGGAGACGCCCCATCCCGGTTCGCACCGCGATGAAGGAGAAGAGTGTGATGCCGACGACCTTACCCACCACCAGGCCAGTCGCCACCCCGAGGGCCACGCTCGAGGTCAGCGCAGCCACGATGTCGACCCCGCGGAAGTCGACTCCGGCGTTGGCCAGGGCGAACAGCGGCACCACCGCGAACGAGCTCCAGGTCTGGAGCCGGTGCTCGAGGCGGCTCAGCGGCGAGACCGCCTCGGCCGAGATGTCGCTGAGCAGGATGGCCTCATGGTCGGCATGCTCCCGGGCCTCCGGCGTGTCCGGCTCGAGCGGGAAAGTGTCGAGAATGGCCCGGGCCCGGCGGTCGAACTCTTCTGCCGGGTACATCGGCCGGGCCGGGGTGAGGAACCCCAGGGCTACGCCGGCGAGGGTGGCGTGGACGCCCGACTCGAGGGTGAGGAACCACACCACCAGCCCGAGGGGCACGTAGAAGACCAGGGATCGGATGTGGACCAGGTTGGCCACCCGGGCCAGGACCAGCCCTCCAATCGCGAAGGCCAGGTATCCCAGATGGAGATCCTCGGTGTAGAACACGGCGATCACGGTGATGGCGCCGATGTCGTCGGCGATGGCGAGAGCGAGCAGGAACAGCTTGGCCCCGCTGGGCACCCTCGACCCGAGAAGGGCGAGCACGCCGACAGCGAAGGCGATGTCGGTCGCCATGGGGATTCCCCATCCCCGGAGTGCCGTCTCTCCGGCATCGAGGTTGAGCAGCAGGTAGATGGCGGCAGGGAGGATCATCCCCCCGAGCGCGGCCATCACCGGGAGGGCGGCGGCCCTGCGATCACGCAGGTCTCCCAACACGAGTTGGCGTTTGATCTCCAGCCCGACCACGAAGAAGAAGATCGCCATGAGACCGTCGTTGACCAGGTGGAGCAGGGACTCGTCGAGATGGAACGGCCCGAATTCGACGACCAGACGCGTTTCCAGGATCTCGAAGTACGCCGAGGACCATGCGGAGTTGGCCCACACCATGGCCGCCACCGCCGCGACCAGGAGCACGAGCCCCGACGCCGCCTCGATCCGGGTGAAGCGGACGAAGGGCCGGACGAATCTTCTCGGTACGAAGCGCTCCGATGTCGCCCAGGTCTGGTGCCGGCGATCCATCAACCCAGAGTCTTGCCCGCCGACAGGAGCTGCTCGGCAGCCTCCGTCACCCGGGCGGCCATGCCGTTCTCGCCCTTCTTCATGTAGGAGCGGGGGTCGTAGCTCTTCTTGTCTCCCACCTCGCCGTCGACCTTGAGGACGCCGTCGTAGCTCTTGAACATGTGGTCGACGATCGGTCTGGTGTATGCGTACTGGCAGTCGGTGTCGATGTTCATCTTCACCACCCCGTAGCCGAGCGTCTCGTGGATCTCGCCGAGACTCGAGCCGCTGCCTCCGTGGAAGACGAGGTAGTGCCGGGCCTGCTCCCCGAATCGATCGGCCACCGCGGCCTGGCCGTCACGGAGGATGGTGGGGTCGAGCTTGACCGCCCCGGGCTTGTAGACACCGTGCACGTTGCCGAACACCGCGGCGAGGAGGTAGAGGCCCTTGTCGAACGTGCCCAGGACCTCGGAAACCCGCACCATGTCCTGGGGCGAGGTGTAGAGCTTGGTCCGGTCGACGTCCTCGTTGTCGGTGGCGTCCTCCACTCCGCCAACTATCCCGATCTCCAGCTCGAGGACTATGTCCAGCTCGGAGCAGAGGGCGAGCAGCTCGTCGGCGAGGGCCAGGTTGTCCTCCATGTCCAGGTTGGAGGCGTCGAGCATGTGTGACTGGAACACCGGGCCTGCGCCGGTTTCCCTGCGACGGCGGCTCTCCTCGAGCAGAGGGCGTAGATAGCCGTCGACCCGGTCCGGCGGGCAGTGGTCGGTGTGCATCGCCACATTGACCGGATACTGATCGGCGACGACCGCGGCGAATTCGGAGAGTGCGATGGCGCCCACAGGCATGCTCTTGTTGGATTGACCCGAGGCGAACTCGGCCCCCCCGTAGGAGACCTGGAGGATCCCGTCCGATCCCGCCTGGCTCAGCCCCTCCAGCGCGGCCACGATGGTCGTCGACGAGGTGACGTTGATGGCGGGGAGGGCAAATCCGCCGCTCCGGGCCGCGTCGAGCATTTCCCGGTACTTCTCTGCTGTTGCGATCGGCATGTCTGGTCCTGGGTCCTAGTCCTGCGTGCCGTGCCGAGGGTAGCGATGGCCCCAGGGACCAGGTACCAAGTGCCAGGTGCCGTTTACCGACTCGCCGTCAGAAACGGGCCGGGATAGGTTGAGATCCGTGACACCACGTGTCGAGTCGTCCGTCGCGTCCCGAAAGCCACGCAGTCTCATCCTGCGCGGGGTCTATCTGACCCTGGGCCTCATCTGCTTGGTCCTCCTCGCTTTCAGCTGGCTCCCCTTCATCCCCACCTTCGACCTGGCGATCCTCGCCGCCTTCTTCTTCTCGATGTCGTCGGATCGGCTCCACGGCTGGCTGGTCAATCACCCGGTCTTCGGGAAGATGATCCGGGGTTACCGGTCCGGGGGCCTCACCCTGCGGATGAAGTGGGTGGCCGCGATCGGGATAGCGCTGTCCCTCTCCCTGTCGGCGATCGTCCTCACCGATCTGGTCGCGCTGCGTGCGCTCCTCGCCGCGGTCGGGGTGTATGCGGTCTGGTTCGTGTTCACCCGGCCGACCAGGACCGATACCATCCCGGACTGAGCAATCTGCAGTCTGCCCTCAGCCCCCGCTGACCGCCTGCAGGACCTGAACCTCGGCGTCATCCCCTACCGCGCTGTCGATGTCTGCCCGAATCGAATCGACGAAGATGAGCACGTGGGGTCGGATCCGCCCATCCTCGTCGAGCAGGTGGTGACGCAGCCCGGGAGCATCGGCGAAGAGACTCTCCAGTACCTCGCCCAGGGTCGCACCGGCGACCTCGTGTCTCGATGCGACCGCGGTGGTGTCGGTGAGGACACGAGGCAGACGCACCCGCACCGTCATTCGACGATCCGAATCGCGGCGATCCTGGGGAACGACGGGTCCAGCTCGCGCCATGACTCCCCGGTGTCGTCGGTGAGCCAGATCTTCCCGCCGGTGGTGCCGAAACAGAACGCCCCCGAGTCGTTCCCGTCGAAGGCGCTCCTCAGAACCCCGGTGAACTGGGGCGAGTCCGACCAGCCGACGCCGGCCACGTGCCAGGAGTCGCCGTCGTCGTCCGATACGTAGGCGCGAAGCCGCCCGTCGACGGGCACCCGATTCCCGTCGGAGTGGAGAGGGACGGTGAAGAGACGGCCCGTGCCCGGATGACGCCACATCACGAACCCGAAACCCGCCGGGAGGCCCGCTTCGATCCGGTGCCATGTGTCCCCGCCGTCGGTGGTGCGGAACACGCCCCGATGGTCCTGACGCCACATCCGGTCGGGGGCGTCGGGATCCTGGGCGAGCCCGTGGATGCAGTAGCCGACTTCGGGGGGCTCGGCTTCGTCGGCGGTGTCGACAGGGGGGACGCCGCGGTTCTTCGGCTCCCATGTGACGCCATCGTCGTCCGACCTGAAACAGCCCACCGCGGAGATCCCGACCCACATCCTCCCGGACGCGGTCAGGACCCGGTGGGTGCAGAGCCCTCCGAACCCAGGGCTCCACTCACCCCGGGTGCGATGCTCGTTCAGACCGGGAACCGGCGCCCAGGTGGCCGCCCCGTCGTCGGAGACGAACAGCCCGGCCTCGGCCACACCGGCCCAGAGACGCCGGCCGTCGTCGTGGAAACTCCAGATCTGCTCCATCTTCCGGCCCGATTCCTCGGGCCACGCAGGAGGGGTCTCGGTCGGCTCCCAATTGACCAGGTCGTCGCTGCGATGGATCCCGACCCCGAACCAATTGCTACCCACCGCGGCCAGATGGGACCCGTCCCGGGCCTGGCCGAAGGCGGTCACTTTCCAACCGGGGAACATGGGACCATCCACCGTCCAGGAGGAGCCCGAGCCCTGGAGCAGGTATGCCCCTTTCTCGGTGCCCACCGCGATTCGCTTCATTGACACCTCACATCGATCATCGGAATCTACATGTCGCATAGCGTGCCGTCGATGCGGCCGTTCTCCAGGTTCTCGCTAGCCGCTATCACCGCCACGGCGATGGGCGTGGCCACTTTCGGCCAGAGCGGCTTTGGGGTCATCGCCTCCGATCTCATCGGCGAGTTCTCCATCGAGCGCTGGCAGATCGGCGCCCTGGTCTCGGCCTCGGGGTTCACCGGCGCCCTGCTCTCGCCGATGTTCGGGCGGGTCACCGATCGCCTGGGCAGCGTCAAATCGGTCACCGGCGTGCTCATCGTGGCCATGGTGGCGATGGCGATGATCTCGGTCTCCCCGAGCTACATCGTCCTCTTCGGCGGTGCCATCCTCACCGGCCTGCCCAACGGCTGGACCAACCCGGCGACCAATGCCCTGATCGTGGACAACGTCGCCGCCGGGGCCCGGGGCTTCATCACCGGGATCAAGCAGTCCGGGGTCCAGGCCGGGGCCTTTCTCGGCGGCCTGCTCCTGCCGGCCATGTCCAACCTGGCCGGGTGGAGGCTTGCCTGGGCATCGTTCCTGGTGTTCCCGATCGTCGCGCTGGCCGCGATGTGGCGGCGGCCGGAGGTGAGACGAGAGCCGAGGGCGTCAGGCGCGCCCAGGGCGCCGATACCCACCGCGGTGAAGTGGATCGCGGTCTACGGGACCCTGACCGGGCTCGGAGTGTCTTCCACCACGACCTTCCTGCCACTCTTCGCCCAGGAGGATCAGGGCTGGACCAAGGCACAGGCCGGCCTGCTCATCGCCGGAGTCGGCCTGGTCGGCGTGATCGCCCGGATCACGTGGGGCTCGGTGTCGGAGCGATGGCTGGGGCACGGGCGGACCCTGCGTCTGCTCGCGGCACAGTCCACGGTGGGAGCGATAATCCTCGCGCTGGCCGCATCGGGCAATGCGCCCAGCTGGGTCCTGGTCCTGACCGCCCTTCTGTTCGGATCGGGTGCGGTGGCGTGGAACGCCGTGGGGATGCTGGCGGTGATGGACTATTCGGTCCCCGAGTCGGTGGGTCGGGGCACGGGGCTGGCCATGCTCGGCTTTCTCGGCGGAATCGGTCTCGGGGCGCCGCTGATGGGCTTCTCGGTGGACCGGCTCGGCGTTTACACACCGGGCTGGCTCGTCCTCGCCGGGCTCTTCGCGATGAGCACGGTGGTCGCGGTCAGGATCCACCGCACCGGTACCCTCGCCCACATTTGAGACTCGTCATCGCCAGGTGCACGGTCGACTACTCGGGCCGGCTCACCGCCCATCTCCCCGAGGCGGTCAGGCTGATCATGGTCAAGGAGGACGGCACCCTGGCCATCCACTCCGACGGCAATGCCTCCAAGCCGTTGAACTGGATGGTGGCTCCGAACCTCATCGAGATGTTCGAGGGCCGATGGGAGGTCACCAACACCAAGGGCGAGAAGCTGGTGATCACGATCTCGGAGGTCATCGAGGACGTGACCCATTCGCTGGGTGAGGACCCGGGCTTGCAGAAGGACGGGGTGGAGGCCCATCTCCAAGAGCTGCTCGCCGGCCGTCCTTGGGTGCTGGAGGAAGGACTCACCCTGATCCGCCGTGAGTACCCCACCGACATCGGGCCGATCGACCTCCTCTGCGCCGACTCGCAGGACCGCGTCGTTGCCATCGAGGTGAAGCGAAGGGGCGAGATCGACGGCGTGGAGCAGCTCTCCCGCTACCTGGCGAGACTGGAGCAGGATCCCCGCTTGGGGCCGCTTCGGGGGATGCTGGTCGCCCAATCGATCACTCCGCAGGCCCGGGTGCTGGCCCAGGCCCGGGGAATCGAGGCAGTCGAGGTCGACTACGACGGTCTGCGCGAAGTCGAGGACACCGAGTTACGTCTCTTCGATCTCCGCTGACGTGTTCGAGATCGTCTTCTTCCGGCCCGAGATCCCTCCCAACACCGGCAATGCGATGCGTCTCGCCGCGGTCACCGGATGTCGTCTCCATCTGATCGAGCCGCTCGGCTTCGAGATGGACGACGCCAGACTGCGTCGGGCCGGGATGGACTATCGGGACAAGGCAGCTGTCACCGTGCATGGCGACCTGGAAGCCTGGCGCCGGGCGCTGCGACCCGAGCGTGTCTTCGCCTTCACCGTCGAGGGGGAGCGGCTCTACACCGACGTCGCCTATCGACCGGGCGACTGCCTCCTCTTCGGCCCCGAGTCGGACGGTCTCCCCGCAGAGGTGCTGGGCCTCGGCTGGCTGACCGGGCGGCTCCGTCTTCCCATGTTGCCCGGGGTCCGTTCGCTCAACCTGTCCAATTCTGCAGCCATCGTGGTCTACGAGGCGTGGAGGCAACAGGGGTTCGGCGGGTCGCGCTGAACCCCTGTCCGACTACCGCCCGCCCCTCTCCGCGAGCAGGCGGAAAGCGATCGCCTCGGCGAGGACGGCCTTCTCCAGATCGCCCAGGTCCTGGCTCTCGTTGGGAGCGTGGTACCAGCTGGTCGGATCACTGGTCCCGATGACCAGGATCGGGGCTTCGGGATAGAGCTCGCTGAAGGTGGCGATGAACGGGATGGAGCCTCCTGCCCCCATCATCACCGGTTCGGTGCCGAATGCCTCCGTGAACGCCCTCGACCATGCCTCCACCGCGAAGTTGTCGGTGTCGAGGGACGAAGCATCGCCGTGCTCCTCGTGGAAGATCTCGATCTTGGTGCCCCACGGAGCGTTCTCCACCAGGTGGCGCTTCAACGCCTCCAGCGCGGCCATGGCGTCCTCCCCGGGGGCTATGCGCAGGCTGACCTTGGCCCGCGCGACCGGGACCAGCTGATTGATCGCCTCGGAGACCGGAGGGGCGTCGAGGGCCAGTATCGATATCGCCGGGCGGGTCCACATCCGGGAGGGGATCGAGCCGGTCCCGATCTGCTCGATCCCGTCCACCACCCTGGTCAGCCGGCGGGCCAGCTCTTCGGATATCTCCAGCCCGTCGACCTCCCCGCTCACCAGACCGGGAATCGCCACGTTTCCCCGATCGTCGTGGAGCGTGGCCAGGAGCCGGACCATTGCGATGAGGGCGTCGGGGAAGACCCCTCCGTACTGGCCGGAGTGAACCGCAGCCTCCAGCGTGCGAAGCTCGAACGACACCCCGACGATTCCCCGCAGCGAGGAGAGGAAGGCGGGGACCCCGACCTCCCAGTTCCCACCGTCGCCGATGACGATCACATCGGGTTTGAGCAGATGGGAGTACTTCTCGAGGATCGCCTCCAGGCTCTCCGAGCCGGCCTCCTCCTCGCCCTCGAAGAACACCTGGACCCCTACCGGCGGCTCGCCATCGTGGGCCGCCACGGCCCCCAGGTGCATGACCATGCCGCCCTTGTCGTCGGCCGACCCCCGGCCGTAGAGACGCCCGTCGCGCTCCACCGGCTCGAACGGATCGGTGTCCCATTCGGCGGCAGGGCCGGGTGGCTGAACGTCGTAGTGGGCATAGAGGAGGAGGGTGGGCGCCCCTTCGGGAGCCGGGATCTCGGCGAAGACCGCGGGATTGCCCCCGTCCACGTCGAGAAGCTGGGCGTCCTGGTAGCCGGCTTCGTCGAGCATCGCGACGATGGTCTCCGCCGCGCCACGGACCGCCGCCTTCTCGTAGCCCGGCGCACTCACGGAGGGGAGCCGAACCAGGTCGGCCAGCAACCGGGTGAGGCGCGGCATGTCTGCCGCCACTCTTTCACGCAAATCGTCGTTCATGGGCCGAGCGTAACCCCGACCCGTCACCGGAGCCCCCGGCATCGGCCATCATGGTGCCGATGCTCTCGTTCCGACTCCTCGGAATCCCGGTCACGATCCACCCCTCGTTCCTGATCATCGCCGGTCTTCTCGGCCTTTCCAGCGGCCGGCTCGCCCTGCTCTTCGCCTGGGTCGGCATCGTCTTCGTCTCCATCCTCATCCACGAGTTGGGCCACGCCTTGACCGCCCGCGCCTATGGCGCCGAGGTCGAGATCGAGCTGAACGCGATCGGAGGGCTGACCAGCTGGTCCCTTCCCGAAGGGGAGCTGGGCCCGGGCAGACGTGCGATCGTGGCCGCCGCCGGGTCGGCGGTGGGTGTCTTCTTCGGCGGGGCGGTGTTGCTGGTCAGCAGCATCACCGGGCCGTACGACGGCACCGCCGATTTCGTCGTGGCCAACCTGATCCGGGTCAACGTGTTCTGGGGCCTTCTCAACTGGGCGCCGATCCGCCCCCTCGACGGAGGTCACCTCCTCACCTCGCTCCTGGAGAAGGTGGCGCCGAAGAACGGGGTGAAGATCGGGAACGTCGTCTTCCTGGTCACTGCGCTCGCCGCGTTGGCGGCCGCGATCTGGCTGCAACGGATCTTCGTGGCGGTGCTGGCCGGGTGGCTGGTGATGGGCGAGCTGAGCCGGGGGAGAGCGCAACGGCCTCCACCCACCTCCCTTCCCGAGATGAGCTTCGACCCGCTGCCGACCGAGGAGAACGAGCCGGCCCCGTCGACCGAGGTCGACGACGAGACCGAGGCCCAACCCGAGACCCGCCCCGGCTCAGAGCACTAGCTTCCACCACCATGGACTTCGCCTACACCCCTCGGGTCGAACAGCTCAGGGCCGAGCTGCACGGCTTCATGGACGAATCCGTGTACCCGGCGGAGCCGGTCTACGAGCAGCAGATGAGGGAATCGGGTGACCCGCATCATCAGCCGGAGGTCATCGAGAAGCTGAAGACCGAGGCCCGCTCCCGCGGACTCTGGAATCTGTTCCTCCCCGACCCCGATCTCGGTGCCGGTCTGAGCGTTCTCGAGTACGCACCCCTCGCCGAGATCACCGGGCGCAGCCCGGAGATCGCCCCGGAGGCTCTCAATTGCTCGGCCCCGGACACGGGCAACATGGAGATCCTCCATCTGTTCGGCACACCGGAGCAGAAGGAGACCTGGCTCGTCCCGTTGCTCGAGGGCGAGATCCGGTCCTGCTTCTCGATGACCGAGCCCGATGTGGCCAGCTCCGACGCCACCAACATCAGGACCCGGATCCGACGGGAGGGAGACGAGTACCGGATCTCCGGGAGGAAGTGGTTCAGCTCCGGAGGCGCCTCGGAGCGCTGCAAGGTCTCGATCGTGATGGGGGTCACCGATCCCGACGCCGAGCCCCACCGTCGTCAGTCGATGGTGCTGGTGCCGATGGATACCCCCGGGGTCGAGGTGGAACGAGAGCCGACGGTGTTCGGCTATCAGGATCGGGGCGGTCACCCGCAGATCCTCTTCGACGACGTGCGGGTCCCGGTCTCCAATCTGCTCGGAGAGCAGGGCGGGGGGTTCGCCATCGCCCAGGCCCGGCTCGGCCCGGGCCGGATCCACCACTGCATGCGCGCCATCGGGGCAGCCGAGCGATGTCTCGACCTGATGGTGCAGCGCTCACAGGCTCGCACCGCGTTCGGCAGGCCGCTGTCCGAGCAAGGCGTGATCAGGGAGTGGATCGCCGAGGCGCGGATCCGAATCGAGCAGGCTCGCCTGCTCGTGCTCAAGACCGCCTGGATGATCGACGAGGTCGGGGTCAAGGCGGCCCGCACCGAGGTCGCGGCAATCAAGGTGGTCGCCCCCGCACTCCTCACCGACGTCGCCGATCGAGCCATCCAGTTGTTCGGCGCCGCCGGTTTCACCGACGATTTCCCGCTCGCCCGGTTCTACTCCATGGGGCGATGGCTTCAGATCGCCGATGGCCCCGACGAGGTGCACCGACGCTCGGTGGCGCGGGCCGAGTTGGGGCGGCTCGGGCCCGGAGCCGTTCCCGACCCCTATCTGATCGACTGATCATCCCGGCGTGGGGACCGGGGCCCTTCCCTTGTCGCCGTGCCGGAGCCTCATCAGGTGTTTGACATCCGGCCGCGCCGGGGAACGAAAGGGCTTGATGATGCGTTTATCGGTGCTCAGAGATGGTTAGCCCAGTGGCGATCGATGTGAAGTTCTCCACCTGGAGGGAGGAGGCGGCATGTCTCGGCGTTGTCGACGAGGTGTCGTTCTTCCCCGATCCCGAGGACCTGGCCGGGATCGCCCAGGCAAAGGCGATCTGTTCCACCTGCCCGGTTGCCTCGGAGTGTCTCACCTGGGCGATAGCGACCAATCAGAGTGAGGGGATCTGGGGCGGGCACACCCCGCTCGAGCGCCGGTCGATCCGTCGCCGCTGGATCGAGGAGGTCGAGAAGGCGTCCTGACCTCCGGCCGAGGTCATGGATCAGGCGCGCCGCTCTGCCGGCTCGTCGACGTCGGGGCCTTTCTCGGCGGCTATCTGGAGCAGCGGGTCCCCCGGGTTGACCAGCGGGTTGAGGGTGCGGGCGATCACCCATCCGGACACCGGGGACTTGACCAGGGTGGGTCTCAGCCCGAAGGCGTCCGAGATGCCGGCCACCACCTCACCTTCCTCCACCATGTCGCCCAGCTTGGGCGAGATCTCGACCAGCCCGCCCCGGCGGGCCCGCACCCATTGGGTTCGACGGACCAGCCTGCTTCTTCCTGCCGCGGGCAGTCTCCCCTCGACCATCCGCATCGACCGCAGCGTCCTCATCACCCCGGCGAAGCCGAAATCGACCGCGTCCTGGTCGTACCGGTCGGCCTGGCCTGCCTCGTAGAGCAGCATCTTGATCCCTTGTTCGGTGGCGGCCTGACGGAGCGAGCCGTCGCGGAGACGCGACTTGATGATGAAGGGGGCGCCGAATGCCCGGGCCAGGCGAAGGGTGTCGGCGTCGTCGATGTCGGCCCTGAGTTGGGGGATGTTGGTCCGGTGGTTGGAGGCGGTGTGACAGTCGATGCCCACCGAGCAGTGCGACACCACCTCGGTCATGAACAGGTGGGCGAGTCGGGAGGCGGTCGAGCCGCGCGGCGACCCGGGAAACACCCGATTCAGGTCGCGTCGGTCGGGGAGATAGCGGGACCGCATCAGGAAGCCGAGCGGGTTGACGATGGGCACCGCGATGACCGCGCCCCGCAAGCTCTTTGCGTCGAGGGCTCTCATCACCTTGCGCACCACCTCGACTCCGTTGATCTCGTCCCCGTGGATGCCACCCGACACCCAGACGTTGGGGCCGGAGGTGCGACCGTTTATGACCGCGATCGGGAGTGCCGCCTCGGTCCCGGATGGCAGATGGGCGAAAGGGAGCTCGATCCGCACCTTTCGTCCCGGAGGGACCGTTGTCTTGCCGATGGTTATCGGGTCGTTGCGGGTGTCAACCACGCCCGCGGCCGCCCGGCTCGTGCTCGGCGTTGTCCTCGATGAATTCGATGATTGCGTCGGCGATGTCGACACCGCTCGCCGCTTCGATACCTTCCAGCCCGGGCGACGAGTTCACCTCGAGCACCATGGGACCGCTGTCGGACTGGAGCATGTCCACCCCGGCCACGTTCAGCTCCATGGTCTTGGCGGCGCGAACCGCGGTGGCCCGCTCGCCCGGAGTGAGCTTTATCGCCTCACCGACCCCACCCCGATGGAGATTCGACCTGAACTCGCCGGGCCCGGCCTGCCGCTTCATCGCGGCGACCACCTTGCCTCCGACCACGAAGGCGCGGATGTCGGCACCACGCGCCTCCTTGATGTACTCCTGGACCAGGATGTTGGCGTCGAGCTGACGGAACGCCGATATGACCGACTCGGCGGCCTTCCGGGTCTCGGCCAGGACGACGCCGAGCCCCTGGGTGCCTTCGAGCAGCTTGACCACGATCGGGGCCCCGCCCACCACCTCGAGCAACCCGTCGATGTCCTGGGTGGAGTGGGCGAAGCTGGTGGTGGGGAGCCCGACCCCGGCCCTGGAGAGGAGCTGGAGAGATCTCAGCTTGTCCCGTGACCGGCTGATCGCCTGGGAGTCGTTGAGCGTGAACACACCCGCCATCTCGAACTGGAGCACCACCGCGGCACCGTAGAAGGTGTAGGTGGCGCCGATGCGCGGGATGACCGCGTCGGGTCTCACCTCTTCGCCCCGGAACAGCACCTTGGGCCTCCGCGCCGAGATCTCCATGTAGCAGCGCAGGTAGTCCACCACCGCCACCTCGTGCCCACGGTCGAGAGCCGCTTCCCTGAGCCGCTGGGTCGAGTAGAGACCGACGCTGCGAGACAGGATGGCGATCTTCATGTGCGCTCTTCCCTGCTGGGACGGGCGCCGAGGTAGCTGCGGCCCGGGTCGATGACGAAACGGCTTCGAACCGCACGGCGTCCGAGCAGCATGCGAAAGCCCATCTCGTCGCGGCTGGTCAGGTTGACCAGCGCCTCGAGCTCCTCGCCGGCCACCACCAACCGTGTCCGTATCACCGGTCTCAGCTCGGTGCGGCCACCGGGATTCTTCACCTTCTTCTCCATGGCCAGCGGCGCCTCGCAGTGGATGGTGGGCTTCTTCGATCTCTGCTTGGGATGGATCTCGAACCGAACGTACTCCGCTCCATCCCTCTCGATCCGCTCGACGTTGAAGGCATGCAGCGAGCAGTTGTCGGCCCCGGTGTCGACCTTGGCCTTCATCTCCACCACACCGAGGTCGGGGAGTTGCACCCATTCCCGCCAGCCGATCACCCGCTTCGGCTCCGCAGGCCCTTTTCTCATGGGGTGCGCCTCACCCGGTGGCTGGCCGCCAGCCAGGTGGTGATCGGGACCGCAGCGACCAGCCCGATCGAGCCGACCAGGGTGCGCACTATCTCCACCGCGACCACCTCCGAGCTGGCCACCACGCCGAGGGGGAGACCGGCCAGGCTGAACAGGATCAGAAGGGGCATTGCGGCGCCGGCGTAGGCGAGCAGCAGGGTGTTGACCGTTGAGGCGATGTGGTCCCGGCCGATGCGGAGACCGGAGTCGAAGAGTGCCTTGTGGCTCAGATCGGGGTCCGCCTTGCTCACCTCCCACACCGCCGAGGCCTGGGTGACGGTGACATCGTCCAATGCCCCGATCGCCCCGAGCACGATCCCGGCCAACACCAGACCGGTCAGGTCGATATCGGGGATGGGGAGCAGGTAGAACGCCTCCTCGCTGGCCAGCCCGCTGAGCTCGGCGACTTCGACCACGGCCCAGGAGAGCCCTGTGGTCAGGGCGAGCGCGGAGAACGCCCCCACCGCGGCGACATGGGTCAGCGGGGTGAAACCGTGGGCCAGGTAGAGCGAGACGAGGGCGATCGCCCCTCCGCCGACCACTGCCACCAGCACCGCGTCACGCCCGGCGATGATCGAGGGCACGATGAAGCCGATCAGCACGAAGACGCTGATGGCGAGCCCGACCAGGGCGGCGAAGCCGCGGAGCCGGCCGAGGGCGACGACGGCCACCGCGAACCCGGCTGCAACCGCGATGAGGACGGGGTCCCGGTCCCGGTCGTGGTAGTTGAAGGCCTCGGTCCCGTCGGTGCCGTAGACGACGGACAGGTACACCGGGTCCCCGGGCTGGAAGACGGGCGAACCGGTCTCTTCGGCGAACTCCTGCAGATAGGTCCCGGTACGGGTTTCGGTGTCGAAGTCGAACAGCACCGACTGGCAGTCGAACTCGGCGGCGTAGCTGCATGGTCCGTGCTCGGCAGACAGGACCCGGGCCGGGATCACCTCGTCGGCGAACCCGAACAGCGAGCGATCGAGGAGGGGAGCGTCGCCGGGGCGCAGCGCGAACAGGCCGGCGGTGATGCCGAGGGCGATCAAGGTGACCACGAGGGCGATCCCTCGGGGCCGGGGCAGGCTCCTACGGTCGGGTCCGAGGAAGCGTTGGAGGTCGGACGGCTCCTGGGTCACCGGGGGCATCGTAGGAGACGCCGGCGACGAGGAGGTGGGAGGACGGGCTAGACGGGGCTGAGCTCGACGGCGACCATCCGGCGACGTCGCGGCGGCTCGAGTCCGATGGTCCCCAGAATGCCGATGAGCGCCGCACCGAGGAGGATCCAGCCCATGGCCACGCCGGCCAATGCCACCATCGACCAGGCGACGGCCAGACCGAGCGTGCCGACGAACCTGCGTTTCATCCCCGGACCTTTCCGTTCCCCAGTCTGCCAAGTAGTTGTCTTCACTCCTTGTCAATCGGTCGCCTCGGTCGCTTCCTTTAGCGGGGGGACATTCCGGGCCGAGCCGGGAAGTGGG